>MGPS01000048.1:0-184 GCA_001797495.1 Deltaproteobacteria bacterium GWC2_42_11 | reverse complement strand
CCGAATATAATGATAGGAAGCGCTGCAAATTTAAGTTTTATGGATTTTGTAGAAAACCTGGCCCTCCCTGTAATTGTAATACTGGCAGTAACACTGGTGCCTGTTTATTTTATCTGGGGAAAGAGGTTAAGTGTTACCGATGATGTAAAGGAAAGGATCATGGCTTTTAAAGAGAGGGATGCTA
>MGPS01000047.1:19443-20095 GCA_001797495.1 Deltaproteobacteria bacterium GWC2_42_11 | reverse complement strand
TAGACTAGATACATCAGAGGACGGTAGTAATTGGATATCATCGGCATTTCAAATGACCATACATTTGAAAATAGGATGCCGGGGAGATTTTTCACATCCCTAATCCACAGATTCCTAATGACCTGAGTGTCGTCATCATATACAAATCCGTTCCATAGGGTGTTAAGGTTTACGGCAATAGTTATAAAAATAACGGTGGTTATCGGGGTATATACAGAGACGGCTATTTGTTTTATAATTTGTTTCACCTGAAAATACCTTTTTGCTGTTGTTGCCTGCCCCGCCTGCAAACCCGTAGCCTCTAAAAGCCTCCCATCCAAACGGTTTGCCAGCGGGACAGGCAACAACAAGATTTTCATGCCCCTTTGTGAGATAAGGCTCGTGTATGTTTCATAAAAAGCATGGGTCATTATAAATTAATGAAAGTTATAAATCAACCCAGATAATGCGCGGGTTGATTTGAACTTGACACACACTTTACAAGTTTGTTATATAGGTAAACAATGAAGAACCGCAGAAGACGTATAAACTACTCTATTAAGAGAAAAATGCAGTTGAGGCTCCTTGCCAAGGTTATGGCAATAAGCCTTCTTGGTATCCTTTTTGCAGGCGCAATATTCTATTTCTATAGTGATATAAAGATAGAGGGAAC
>MGPS01000047.1:17248-19377 GCA_001797495.1 Deltaproteobacteria bacterium GWC2_42_11 | reverse complement strand
CATTATTATTGGTATTATCTCTGCGGCTAGCATTGCCATCTTTTTCTCCCACAGTATAGCAGGTCCTCTTCATCGTATAGAGCGGATTTTGCAAGAAGACATAGGAAAAGGAAACCTCAATGTGCATATCAAATGCAGAACAGGAGGAGATGAAGTTACTGAACTTGCTGATGCAGTGAATATCATGGTGGAAAGACTTAAATCAAAGGTTATGGATATAGATGTGGCTGTTTGCAATATAGAGAGACTGGCAGCAGAAATTTCAGAAGGTGAAAAAGAAGGTATTAAGTTAGATGAGGCAAAGGAAAGGCTGCTCAAATGCAGCAGGGAACTGAGGGGCGCTATTAATAATTTTAAGTTGTAGATTTATGAGAATAGATATTCAGGAGGGTATGGAAAGGGTTTTAAAAAGCAAATGGTTTCATTTTATAGGCATATCACTTATCACTGCAATAGGCATTATTGTCTATTCCAACACCATTTATTCAAGTTTCCATTTTGATGACATACCCCAGATTGTAGAAAATTACATAATTAGAGATATTAAAAATCTCACTGACATATTGGCAGGTCAAAGAGGGGTTACTATGGCTACATTTGCGCTGAACTATGCTGTGGGTGGATTAAATGTCCTTGGTTACCATGTAGTGAATATATCTATCCATATACTCAATGGCATCCTTTTTTACATGGTGCTTTTCCTGACCCTTAACTATGCTCAGGAAAAAGACAAGGTAGATGAGGAGTGGTCAAAGTGGATTGCTGTCTTTGCAGCCGCCCTCTTTACTGTTCATCCTATACAGACCCAAAGTGTTACATACATTGTCCAGAGGATGGAATCCCTTGCAAGTTTCTTTTATCTTTTAGCGCTCCTCCTTTTTATAAAGGGCGCTGAGGCTCAATCTCAGACAAAGAAGGCTGTGCTTTACAGCGGTGTTGCCCTATCCTACATCCTGTCATTTTATTCAAAAGAGATTGCCATAACCCTCCCAATAATGATAGTCCTCTATGACCTCTTTTTTATAGCCAAAGGCAGCGGTGTCAAAGGACTTGTTAAAAGATGGCATTTATACCTAGCGCTGTTAGGAATCATGCTCTATCTTTCTCTTAAGACAATATACGGACTGGGCGGGTTTGGCGATTTGAGTGAAGAGACTGCCGGCATGGGCAATATGACTGTTACTGTTGAAAAGTCTGCGGGTTTTGACGTTACAGTGATAAGCCCGTTAGAATACCTTTTTACACAATTTAATGTTATCTTATATTATATTACCCTGCTTTTCTTTCCGATCAATCAGAATCTGGACTATGATTTCCCTGTATCCATGGGTTTATTTGAGATTCCAAAGATTACAGAAGGGACTGTTCTGAATATTCCACTCCCTCCCCCGGCAGTTTCCCTTGTTATACTTTTATCCATCATCGGTGCTGCGTTTTATTTGTACAGACAGGCGAATATCCATCATACACCTGTTGCCAGAGCGGCATCCTTTTTTATCCTTTGGTTTTTTATAATCCTCCTGCCGACCTCCAGTTTTGTCCCTATAATAGATGTTATCTTTGAGCATAGGGTATATCTTGCATCTGCAGGTTTTTTTGTTATATTTGCCCTTATTGTGGATTACGGCTCATCACGGATAGCGGGATGGTTTAGACTGGGCAAGGTCTCTTAGCGCAATTCTCAGATTTTCCTTAGCCTCTGCATAATCAGGCTTTAATTTAATGGCAGTTTCATACTGCACAATTGCCCTGTCAATCCATCCCCTTCCATGGTATGCAATCCCCAGATTGTAGTGCGCCTCTGGAAAATCAGGTTCCAGCGCTGCTGCCTTTTCAAAATGCCATATAGCATTATCTATCATGCCTTTTCTATAGTATGAAATGCCAAGGTTGTTATGCGCCCCTGCAAAGTTAGGATTTAATACTAAAGCAGTCTTAAGTTCTTCTATGGCTTTATCTATCAATCCTTTGTCCTGATATGCGGTGCCAAGATTGTTATGCGCCTCGGCAAAATCAGGCCATAAGTTTATTGCCGCCTCATAATGCTCTATGGCGCTGTCAACCCAGCCTTTATCATAGCAGGCATTTCCAAGATTATTGTGGGCTTCAGGGTAATACGGTTTCAACCT
>MGPS01000047.1:12336-17059 GCA_001797495.1 Deltaproteobacteria bacterium GWC2_42_11 | reverse complement strand
GATATGGTGAAATAACGGGAGAGCGGTCTCATTGGAGATTATATAACAAACCATTGAACTAAAAACAAGCGGAGTGATATGTCCTGTGCTGGAAATCGGAAATGTAAAAAATGTGTATACTTGACAGTAATCCTCTTATTCTGTTATCTTTATTATTAATCCTTTATGAAAGCAAAACAATTTTTACACCTCATTCCTCTAGTTTCTTTATTGCTCCTTGCCGCTGTTATATTATCAGAGGACAGGTATGTTGGGGATAATAATAGATGCATATCCTGCCATCAGGATGTGTATAAAAAGGCGCAGAACTCAAGATACCGTCACACTGTTGTGTTGGAAAAATGCTCCCAATGCCATCTGCTCCAGGAGATGAAAAAGGGTGATGCAAAGGAGGTATCCTTTTCTTCGTATAAGACAAGATATGTATTTGCTCAGAGGGACCTTTCAAAGGGAGGATACAACGTGGATGTAATAGTCAGGGATAAAGCAGGGCTGGCAAATACATCCACTGTGCCGCTTGTCCCTGCCAATGTAAAGACCGTTAGAAATGACATGATACTCCCTTCTATAAAGAATGTTAAGATTGGCGATATCCGCCAAACAGGTTTTATCAATATAGACATATCATGGGGCACGGATAGACCTGCTGTGTCTCAAATAGAATATGGAACAAGCCCTCAGTATGGGCGGCGGACATATGCAGGCAATGTTTTTTTAAAAGAACATATGCTCACATTGTCAGGGCTTGCAAAAAACAGCACATATCATTTTCGCATTACAGCAAAGGATGTTTTTGGACATACTGCCATGTCTGAGGATTACACATTGGATACTGCAAACCCCTTGCCTCTTTCTGCAAAGGCAGCGCAAACCAGCGCTTTAGGGGAAAATGCAGTGGAAGGCAGGCCTAATGTTAATTCAATAAAGTTCTATAGGATAGAAGATAAAGGCGATATATTTGCGGACATCAGCATAAACAAACCTTCTAATATTATAGTCAGGTTTACAGAAGATGTGTCCCAGAAAGAGGATGTTAACCATGGATACGGTTTTTTATCTCCGAGGGCTAAAGGGATTGATGTATGCGTCAAATGCCATCCGCAGAATGTCTCTCATCCTGTTGGCATTAAGGTAAAAGGGGCAGGGATAAAACTGCCCAAGTTTCTCCCCACGATTGAAGATAATGTAATGACATGCGCAACATGTCATGAGCCCCATGGAGGAAATCTCAGGTTTATGACTCGGAAAGACTTTAAAAGGGATGTATGCGCAGAATGCCACATGGAGGAGTCTTTTGATTGAGCCTCATAAGAGATTTTAAAGCAGTATTAGTGAGCACATATGCCAAGAATAAATATACTCTATAAGTTCTCCATCCAACTCTTTATTATTACCCTTATTGTTATAATGGCAATGGGTATTATTATAACCAACTATATCATATCCTATTATTTTCAGGAAATTATGATGAGAAGGGAATTGAAGATGACTGCAGACTTTGTCCAGACCCATGCGCAAAACTGGCTGGAACCAGAGAACTTTTTACCGCCTTTTACAGATGATACACAGGCGAAATTCAGCAAGGTATTCCATGGCATTGTAACGATACGAGATGTAGTCAGCCTCAAGGTATATGATGCTAGAGCGACTATTATATGGTCAGACAGAAGGGAATTAATCGGCAAGAATTTTATGCAGAACAAGGAATATCAGCAGGCAATGAAGGGGGAGCCTGTAATTGTCCTGGAGCCTATCAGAAGGGTTGACCATGCCTATCTTGCCGAATTACACACACACCTGTTGGAGGTCTATGTGCCTATCACCCTTGATGCCAAGAGTAAAACTGTTTCAGGGGTTCTAGCCACCTATAAGACAGCCACCTCTCTTATGGGTGATATAAAAAAGGGAAAGACCATAATCTGGGTTGTCTCTCTTGGGGCAGGGCTGCTCCTGTATATTTTGGTCTTCATTATGTTTTACAGGGGATATAAAAAAGAAGAGATTATGACCAATAATCTCTATCGTCTGAATGAGGAACTTTCATCCTTTAATAGAATTGCCATTGTTTTGAGCAGTTCCCTTGACATTAATACTATTCTGCATGACAGTATGGAAAAGACCCTGAATGTCTTGCATAAGGGCGCAGGGAGAATATTCCTGCTGGACGAGACCAGCAATGAACTTGTTTTGGCTGCCCATAAGGGATTGCCAGATGATGTAGTTAGCGCTTTCAAGAGGGTTAAGGTCAAAGAGGGCATCCTTAAGGATGTAATTGATGGAAAGAAGCCTTTACTGATGCCAGAAATGGAGGGGCACTATTGTGTTAAAAGATTTATGCCTGCGGATATAAATACATGGGCTTGTGCCACCATACCTATTATGTCTATGGACAAGGTTCTGGGTATAATGGAGATTATGTGTCCGGGCGGCGGCTGCAACCTTCCCATGGAAAGCCAGGAACTCTTTTCAGCCATAGGGCATCAGATAGGAGATGCTGTTGCCAAGTGCAATCTCTTCAAGGAAATAAAGGATATGAAAGAAAATCTGGAAAACTTAGTAGAGGAGAGGACAAGGCAGGTTATCCAGATGGAGAAACTTTCCAGCATTGGAGAGATCATGGGTGAAATAGCCCATCAGATAAACAATCCTCTGGTAGGGGTGCTTAACTTTGCTCAGTTGGCATTGAGGAAGATTGATGAAGGACAACCCATAAGGGAAGAGGTTGAGACCATAGAAAAGGCAGGCACAGAGTGCAAGGATATAATACAGAGACTTCTGACATTTTCTAAGAAATCCAGGTTTGAGAAGAGCCGTGAAGATATAAATTGTATTTTAAATGAAGGGATTGCATTGGTGGAAAGGCAGTTCAATCTGAAAGGCATTATTGTTGAGAAGAAGTATGCAGAAGAACTCCCTAAAGTTATGATAGATGCCACCTTGATGAGGCAGGCATTCTTCAATCTTATAAACAATGCAAGACAGGCTATGCCGAATGGCGGGGAACTCACTATTGCTACCTCTGCAGTATCCAACCCTTCTTATGTCAGGTGGGTGGAGATACGGATATCTGATACAGGGGTGGGGATTAAAAAAGAAAACCTGCCTAAAATATTTACCCCATTCTTTACTACGAAGAGGGAGGGGGAAGGCATAGGTCTTGGTGTTTTTGTTGTGCATAACATAATAAAAAGGCATACGGGAGATATACATGTGGAGAGCGAAGAGGGGGGTGGAACCACCTTTATCATAAAACTGCCGATATAAGTTGCTGCTGTTTAAGAAGAGATTCAATCTGAAGCATTTGTTTAAAACTTTCATCTAGATAGGAGATTTTTATATTATGCCTAAACTAACAATTCTGCTTGTTGACGATGAGAAATACACACTGGATTTTCTGACAAAGACCCTGGGTGACAGGGGATTTAATATACTTACTGCCATGTGCGGCGAGGATGCGATTAGTATTGTCCATAAGGAAAATATTGACCTTGTTTTCCTTGACCAAAGAATGCCAGGGATGAGCGGGTTAGAGACATTAAAGGTTATAAAGACCCATAGCCCTGATACAGTGGTGGTTATGATGACAGGTTATGGCACGATTGCAGAGGCTGTGGAGGCAATGAGGGTTGGGGCATATCATTATCTGACAAAACCCTTTGAGAATATAGATGAGATAGATGTTGTTGTAGATAAGGCTGTGGGGGAGAAGGCGCTGCTGGATGAGGTTCGTTATCTAAGAAGGCAGGTAAAAGACCCTTCTTTTAGCGGCATGATAGGAAAGAGCGAGGCATTCCAGAAGGTTATCAACCTTATTCGTAAGGTTGCCCCTACCAAGTCAAATATTCTCCTTCAGGGTGAGAGCGGAACAGGCAAAGAACTTATAGCCAGGACTATCCATCAGCAAAGTTTCAGGGCAGGTAAAAAATTTATAGCAGTGGACTGCGGTGCAGTGCCTGAGACCCTGCTGGAGGGTATGCTCTTTGGTTTTGAGAGGGGCGCGTTTACAGGAGCGCTTAAGACCACTAAGGGTTATTTTGAAGAGGCAAATGGCGGGACTATCTTCCTTGATGAGATTACTGAAACCAGCCAAAAATTTCAGACAAGTCTTTTAAGGGTCATTCAGGAGAGGGAATTTTCCAGAATAGGCGATATGGTAAAGATGAAAACAGATTTCCGTCTGATTGCAGCAACCAACAAGGATATCCAATCTGTGGTTAAAAGGGGTGAATTCAGAGAAGACCTGTATTATCGGATAAATGTTGTCCCAATCATTATCCCTTCCCTCAGGGACAGGAGAGAGGATATCCCGCTTCTTGCCAATTATCTTGTAGAAAGATTTAACCAGAAATTAAAGAAAAACATGCCGCCGCTTAGCCGCGAGGTGCTGTCTGTATTGAGCGCGGCAGAGTGGAATGGGAATGTAAGAGAATTGGAAAATATCATTGAAAGGGTTATGGTGGTTAAGGAGAAAGGCGATGTTACTATTGAAGACCTCCCTGAATATCTGATTAAAATAGAAGATAAGGATATGAAAACAGAGCCCCTTTCCCATTACAGAGATGCTAAGGATGATTTTGAGAAAGGATTTTTAGAGGAAGTCCTGAAGAAGACAGAGGGCAATATAACAAAGGCAGCAAAGGAATGCGGCATATCCCGGCAGAACCTTTACTATAAACTGAAGAAATATGGCATTAAAGTAGAGGGGAGTAGTGAAGATCAGCCA
>MGPS01000047.1:0-12230 GCA_001797495.1 Deltaproteobacteria bacterium GWC2_42_11 | reverse complement strand
CCCATACAATTACGATATAGCGCTGCTGCACAAACCACTCCGTGTCATAACACCAAACGCATTTCTTTATATGCTAACTAATTGATTTTATTAGGTCTGAACAGGTTTGGCATGACAGAATAGCCGATTTTGCTATTTCTGAAACATGCTCAATAAGTTAAAATCTTACCGAATCATTTTCCGAAGTTATTGGCATAAAAGATGCATATTGAAAATTGGCAGAAAAGGATTTTCATAAGGAAGGTGATTTACATGGCAATTTTCCAACACTATCTAAACAGTTTGCATGTATTTTGTTTACTCAGAAAACTTGGGATGAAAAAAGAGATATCCTTGTATCTTGCCCGTCAATGGGAAAGATATGTGCACCCCCTTGTGTACAACAGGTGTTACAGAAAAAAGGCGGTGCATGTGTAAGAATTAATTACACTATGTAACAATCTTTTTACACATACCTCTGCATTAATTTGAACCTGTTTTCCAATCACATTTATAACCCATTGTAATATAATGTTTTTTTGTCAAGTCTAACTTTTTATGATTTTGGCATAGAGAATGCTTCTTGTCTCTAGCAAAGAATTAAAAAATTTTCATAAATCACATTAATCACATTGCGTATTTTGGGATAAAATAAGGGGGGTAAAGACATGATAAAGGTATTATGCAGGTCTTTGTTAATCCTTGTATGTATCCTGCTAATAGGAACATATGCACACGCAGGGTGGTATCATGTTAATACGAGCAGCGATGTGGTAATAATAAACCCTGGCGGGGGGGAGACTGCCTATCCTGCCTTAACCCTCATCTGTTATGACTGCCACTCAATGCACGCAAGCGAAACACTGGGCAATTCCCCTACAAACCCATACAACGATGGAAGAAGCATATGGGTATCATCATCCAATGGTCCGCGGCAGCATCTTTTAAAGGCTGATACTGATACAAATGCTGTAAGCGCTGTGTGTTTAAGGTGCCACGATGGAAAAACATTTGCCCCTGATGTAAAGGGCGCTAATACAAACTCTTCAAATTACGGGAGGGCAGGAGGCGCGCTTACAGATGGTTCAACAGACTATGCTAATTGGAAGGGACACACCATAGGCGCTGCTACTCTTCCTCCAGGCAATACCACTGATGCAAATCTGGATTGGTATTCAAGCCACAATGCCAAATACGAGGGACTTCAATGTATATCCTGCCATAACCCGCACGGAAAAAGGGGGATATACAGAAACCTAGGCCCTAGCAAAGGCAATTTTACCCCCTATCCCACGCTTGATGCCGCGCGCACAGGCGCAGGCGGGTGGGAGCCGACTGATACCTTCACTGAAGATAATGATTATAGCAAGGATGTGTGGCAAAAGAATTACTGTGTTGGCTGTCATTCATACCCGGCAGCAGCAAACGGTATGTATGGCGGCTCAGGTAATTCAACGATGTTTAAACAAAACTATTCATTCGATAATGTGAGATATAACAGGATAGATAACACATTCCTTAACATTACAGGCGGCAGCAAGAGCAGCAATAAGGTGTCTAATTTTTGCGCCCTTTGTCATGGCGGATTCCACGGCGGCTCTGGAAATGCTAATATTAATGACGATACTACAAACCTTTCATGGTTAAGGCATCCAACAGGCCAGCAGGCAATTGGCGCAGTAGCAGCAGCAGCCCCAGGAAGCGGCAGATACTCAAATCTTGACAATTATAAATCAGGTAGCGGCGCCAGCTACAAATGGAAGGTCCATACAAATGCATTATGGGTAACTTGGTCTTACTTTGAATATAGTGGAACCCCTGGCAGTTCTGAGTATGCGGCAAGCGGTCCTACGCCATTCTGTCTGACATGCCATAAGGCGCACGGCAGCAAGAATGCCTTTGGTCTGTTCTTCCTTAAGAAGGATAACTCAACCATTGATGAAGGCGGCAGCGGATATTCAACGCCTCAAGAGGGTTACAGAAACCTCTGTCAGCAGTGCCATAATGTAACATCAGGCTGATATAGTTTAAGATATCTGGCTTTAAAGGGGAGACTCAGAGGAGAGTCCAACGCAGTATAAAGACATTTATTGCGTTCGTATTAAATAGGCAAGAGATGGGACAAGAAGATAAAAATAAAAAGGACAGGGTTTTTGATATGAATGCCATTAAGGCAAATGCTAATCAGGAAGACAAAGTAGTTCTTGCCATATTCTTTATTGGTCTAATAATAATGCTTATCTTCCTTTTTGTATTTTTTATATCTTCTATATCCTCTGCAGCAGACTCCCAGATGTTTGCTATGAATGCTGATGTATTTGACTCGCAGAAGTTCGAAAAACTCATGGAAAAAAAGACCACAAAAGGCGATTCCACAAAAGAGAAGAGTAAAGAGAAGAGTAAAGACGTAAATAGCAATACAGGAAAGATTGGCAATGGAAACGGCAATGGCTATGGAAAGGTTATAAGAGGTTTTAATGCCAACGAGGCAAGGTATGCTGAGGGTGATGGGGTAAGGCTGTTTTTAACCCCTTCACGGTTGATATATAGGGGGGATGAAGGGAGTGTGTTTAAATCTCCATCTGATATCTACATTGATGAAGAAAGAGGGGAGTTTTATGTATCTGATTCTAGAAACAACCTTGTAACCATATATAGTTTGGACGGTATGCCGAAATTCTCAATTGGCTACAATGGAGAACTCATAGCGCCTGCTAAGGTGATGACAGATAAAGATGGAAGAATTTATGTAATCGCAGGCAGTCCTAGAAAGGTAAAGATCTTTACATACAGGGGAGAGTTTATTGAGGATTTCTCATTTCCGGGCATAAAGGACGGCAATAAACTAGAGCCTGTAACAATGACGAGCGGTTATGACAAAAAAATCTATATTGCCACAACTACTGCAGTATACATCTATGATGAAAATTATAACTATATCAATACCTTTGGAACTTATGGGCATGGGGATAAAGATTTCAAGGCGATTACAGCAATAGCAGTTGATAAGGATGGGACGATTTTTATTGCTGATGCTATGGCAGACCCTGCTATTAAGGCATTTAGTCCTAAAGGCAAGTTTATAAGGGGTTGGGGCACCCACGACCCTGGTCCTACAAATTTTTCTCTGCCGTCAGACATTGTAATAACTCCTTTAGGGAACCTTTTTATAGTAGATACCCTAAGGCAGTCTATCTCTGCCTTTACCACTGACGGCGTTTACCTTGGCAGATTTGCAGGCTATGGTATAGGCGCAGGACAAATTGCATACCCGACAGGGATTGCGATTGACAAGATAGGCACACTCTATGTAGTTGAGGATGGGACAAGGAGGATACAAATCTTTACCCGATACATCCCTGGAAATGCTGAAAAAAAGAATAAGAATAGACTTTCCAGGCAGGGTGTTCAAAAAGAAGCCTCCCTTAACCTGCCTCTTAAAGAGGGAGGATAAGAATATGATGAACAGTGTAAAATTAAATTACTTCACATGTAATAATTTTTTTACATCTTGCACGGCTGAAGTTTTTGCCTGTTTTTATACAAGTTGATAACCCATTAGAATATAAGACCTTTTTGTTAATATTGGTTTCTGGAATTTTTGGCATAGAAGATGCAACTTAAGAATAATCAAAATGAAAATAGAAATGGAAGCGGATGGCAAAAAACAATCTTACAGATTAAGGAGGTGATGAGGCAATTTTCTAACAGATTCCTAAAAAGGGAAAGGGTATTAAAGAATTAGTAAAGTAAAGAAGTAAAACCGAAGTAAAGAATTACCGAAGTAAAGAATTAAGTA
The DNA here is from genome assembly GCA_001797495.1 of Deltaproteobacteria bacterium GWC2_42_11. Lineage (GTDB taxonomy): Bacteria > Desulfobacterota > GWC2-55-46 > UBA9637 > GWC2-42-11 > GWC2-42-11. The sequence continues at coordinate 8,452 of MGPS01000047.1, read as the reverse complement.
AAAATAAAAAAGGAGGAAAAATAAAATGAAGACATTATCTAAAACATTACTTGCCTTCATATGTATCCTGCTTATAGGCACATACGCAGAGGCAGGAAGGTACCATGTGAACACAGGTAATGAGTCGACAGGCAGCGCTGTAACACTCGTCTGTTACGACTGCCACTCAATGCACGCAAGCGAAACACTTGGCAATTCTACCACTGACCCATACAATGACGGCAGAGGCATATGGATAGCATCAGTAAGCGGACCTGGTGAGCACCTTTTAAAGACTGGCGGTGCTACTGAAAATGCTACAAGCGCTGTATGCTTAAGATGTCATGACGGTCAGACCTTTGCTCCTGATGTACAAGGCGCAAATACAAACGCATCATCTTACACATACGGCAGGGCAGCAGGCGCAATCACAGATGGTTCAACAGACTATGCTGACTGGAAAGGACACACCATTGGCGCTGATACCGCTCCTCCTGGCAATACCACAGATGCAAATTTAGACTGGTATACAGCACATAGCACCAACCAAGGTGGTCTCCAGTGTATATCATGCCATTATCAGCACGGCAGAAAGGTGGTATATAGGAACCTTGGCGGCGGTAAAGGCAACTTTGTGCCGTTTGCAACACTTGACTCAGGCAGAACAGGCGCAGGCGGCTGGGAGCCAAACGAAAATATAGGCACTTCTAATGATACAACCAAGAATGTATGGGTAAGTGTTCAGCCGTCAACCACTGTAAATGCTGATGGCAAGTATTACGGCGGCTCTGGTAGTGCAACTCAGTTTGGTCCATACTATTCTTTTGCCAATGTTAGGATGAACAGGGTAGACAACACATTCCTCAACCTTACAGGGGGCAGCAAGAGCAGCAATAAGGTTTCAAACCTTTGCGCACTTTGCCACGGCGGATTCCACGGCGGTGCAGGCAATACCGGCATTGAAGAAAACAGCAGTAATGACTTTGACTGGTTAAGGCATCCAACTGGTCAGCAGGCAATTGGCGCAGTAGCAGCAGCAGCCCCAGGAAGCGGCAGATACTCAATGCTTTCCAATTACGCATCAGGCGCAAGCACATACAAAGTCCATACAAATGCATCATGGACAACATGGTCTGAGTTTACATACAGCGGAACGCCTGGCAGTTCTGAGTATGCAACAAGCGCTCCTTCACCATTCTGTCTGACCTGCCATAAGGCGCACGGCAGCAAGAACGCCTTTGGTCTGTTCTTCCTTAAGAAGAATAACGCTACCATTGATGAAGGCGGCAGCGGATATACTGTACCTCAGGAAGGTTACAGGAACCTGTGTCAGCAGTGTCATAATGTAACATCAGGCTGATATAGTTTAAGAGATCTGGCTTTAAAAAGGGGAGACTCAGGTCTCCCCTTTTTTCTATTGTAACTCAAACCTTTAGGTTTGATACAGTCAAGGCTAAAGCCTTGAGTTACAGTCTAATGCCCATTTTTTTGCTCCTTTTTCCATAGACAATCCCTTTGGCTATATGTTATAGAAAACCAATTTAATTTTTCAAAGGGAGAGCGCTTGAAGGTTATCAAATCCTTATCTGTTTTAGTTTTACTCTTCTTTGCCATCCCTTATCTGGTCGGCGCAGGTGATTATCATAAGGATGATACTTTAAGATGCACTGACTGTCATACAATGCACTTTAGCGAAGAGAATGTGCAGGCTAAAATCAATCTGATTGGAACTGATGTGCCTGCGCTTTCAGGCGGACCGAATTCCCATCTTTTAAGGCAGCCTCTTGCTGATATATGCCTTGCATGTCATAATGGACGGACATTTGCCCCTGATGTAAAGGGCGCGAATGTAAATGATTATATCAGGGCAGGCGGCGCTATTACAGACGGCTCTGCAGAGTATCAATATGCAAACGGCCATACTATGGGTTATACAGGCGCAACCCCTTTTGGGGACTGGTCAGTATCTGAACAAGGGCTTCAGTGCAATGACTGCCATAGCACTCATGGCAACGGCTCTTATAGGAATCTTACAACAAAACCCGGCAATTCTACGAATATTACTGTAACATACAGGACAGGCGCATACGACCCTCTTAATAATAATGAGGCTGTTCAAGAGGCAGCGACATCGCCTATGTCTGCAAGATATGCAGTAAGCAATATCAAATACCGCAGGTATCTGGAGGGTTCAAATTACGGACTCTCAAAGTGGTGCGCAGGGTGTCATGATTCATATTTAGGTTCAGGCACCCAGGGGTGCAGATTTGATGACCCGCCGGATACTATGTATACATATTATGGAGGCTCAGGCAGATGGTTTAATGCGGCTATAAAATCAAGGGTTCCTGTTGTGTCTCCAGGTAACAACATCCCCGGGGATCCTCCTTCTACAAGCGACAACAGACCATTTTGCGGAACATGCCATAAGGCGCATGGCTCAACACATGCAGACGGCTTGATATGGGATAATAGACTTACTTCAGTTATTGAGGATGGGGCTGATATGAATGATACATGTTATCAGTGTCATAACTGATGGTAGTAAAAATTTAAAATGCAAAAAGCAAATTCAGCAACTAATTTGGAGAAGAAGCAATTTCTATAAATATGTTTTTTAACCTATTTATAACCTTGACTATATTGCTCTCTCTTTTGCTATATTCTAACGCCCCTGCTGCTATTGGAAAAGATAAGGCTGATGATATTAAAAAGGAAAAGATATACAAAGAGAGCGGCCATGGCAGCAAGGAAAAAGGCGCCAGAAAATTTCAAGACCTGCCAGCAGGTTCATGCACCCAATGCCATACATTAAGGGGCGCTACAGGTCCTAGAGAAGATTACTCAAAAGGTCTTTTCTTTTTTAATGATAACAGGTTCTGTTATAACTGCCATAGAAATATGACAACAGGCTATCCAGCAAGGGAAATGGAGAGGGGCGCCAGTGGATTTTTTAATAAAGGCAGGTGGCCGGGCGCGAATGTATATGATAATTCTACGCATGGCAAACATAAAGGGGTAGTCTATTCTAGCAAGGACTATAACCATGGGGACTGCAAAAACTGTCATAATCCGCATGGCACTGCGAATAATGCCATGCTTCATAGTCCTTATGATAAAAATAACCTGACACTGTGTTTTGATTGCCATAGTGAGAGGAGCGCTCCGGCAGGCATGAGGCTTTCCAGCACATTTATTGAGGCATATTATACCCTCTCTTTGACAGATGCATCTGCCCCCGGACACCGGATTACTAAGTCTGCCAAACAAAAGAATGATTTTACAAACTCAAAACTTTCTCTCGGAGATAAACTGCCGTGCTATGACTGCCATAATCCCCATGGCAGTATAGGCGGAAGCGGAAGACCTAATGCCAGTCTTATAAGCGACCAGAGATATGAATGGGATGACCTGAAGGATACAAGAAATGAGCCTCATCAGAGCAGAAAGTTTTGTCTTGCCTGTCATGTGGAATCAGACGGCAGTCCATTTTCAAGGCAGATAGAAGGCATACTTATGAACAGGATACCTATATTAACAGGCGCAGTGGATGAGCATAGTTCAAAGGGCAAAACCGGGTGTCATGACTGCCACGGCAGGGATTATTCAACATCAGAGTCATTGAATGTGCATAATATTGGGTATGGGAAGAAGTGAGGGAAATTTCTAATTCCTAATTATTAGACATTAGATATTAGGATTTAGGAATTGGGTAGATGGGTGGGTATATGCGATATAATTGGATAATTTACAGCATTATATTTTTTGTATCTGTATCTTATGCTGCCATGTCAGAGGCAAGGGAACCCAACCTTGTTCTCTATCTGAATGGTCCTGATAAGAGTTCTTATAACCTGACTATCACCCTATCAAAGATCGATATCAGAAGAGGAGACGGCATATGGCTCCCCATGTTTAAAAGGTCTGTAACAACTAACTCTGTAGAAATGACAGATAACCAGATACTGCTGGGAGAATTTACACTGCCTCCCGGAATGTATAATGGGGTGAGAATTTTCTTTTCCGCTGCAAAATGGATAAGAGAGGACAAGACAATTGATCTGGTATATCCGGAAGATGGGGCAGAGTTTAACTATGCCTTCAGGATAAAGGATGATGATATAATTCCTATATTTATAAACTGGGATGTGGAAAAATGCATTAGTTCACGCATTTATCTTGGCGAGTGTTTCTCCTTTGAGGGGAAGATTCCTTATTTTAAAAGTATTGCAGCATATGTTACTAACGAGGGCTCCAACAATGTTTCTGTCATAGACAAGAGCCGAAACAAGGTAATATCAGTGATCCCTGCTATGGCTTCCCCAAAGGGGATTGTGGTAAATAAAGAGGGTACAAGGGGGTTTATAGTTAATTCAGGCGCAGATACTATCTCTGCATTAGACCTTGACAGAGAGAAGGTGCTTCATACCTTTAATCTGGAATTAGGGTCTGAGGCTTCTGCAATTGCCATAACGCCTGACAGCAGCAAAATATATGTGTGCAACTCAGCCACAGACAGGGTTTCTGTGATAAACACCACCACTTTCCAGATATTGACAAATATCCCTGTTGGCAGTAAACCAATACATTTAGCATCTGACCCTAAGGGCAAGAAGGTTTATGTGGCAAACTATCTCTCCAGCGATGTTGCCATTATTGATACTATAACAAATACTGTTGTTGGACTGATTAATGTAGAGCCGAGGCCTATAAAGATTAAGGTGGATGAAGATGGGGATAAGGTTTATGTAATCAGCGAGGCAACAGGAAATATCTCAGTGATTGCTACCTCTACAAATAAGGTTATAATGACATGGCAAATGAGGGGGAGGCCATTAGACCTCATTTCTGCAAAGGGAAACAAATTTTTTATTGCCAAGACGAGCAATATTCTATCTGTCTATGACCATCGTTTGAACATAGATACCCTTACATCCGGTACAGGAAAATACCCATGGGATATAGCGATGGATGATGACATTGGCAGATTATATGTGGTAAACAGGGATTCCAACTCCGTAGATGTCTTTGACAAGTTGACATTAAGACGGATTAAGACCATACAAGTAGGTAAAACCCCTTGGCAGATGGTTATAGTAAAATGAGAAGGCTCTTCCTTTTTTTGGGGGCTGTAATTTTTTTTTTGTTTTGGCGGATAGGACTATGGCTGAAATCCTAAATGGTTATGGCAGTCTCTCTTATTCTACATCAGAGACAGGCACATCAACCAGTTCTACACTCAGCGAAACCGCAGAATTGAACTGGACAAGGAAGTTTTCTCCTATGATTAGATACAGACTTGGACTTGGACTGTCCCATTCAAGCACAACAAGCGATGGCACGGTCAGCGAGAGCACGATTCTAAAACCGTCTATTGACGGCGTCCTGACAGGGACTGTCTATTCCTTAAGAATGGGTTACACATTGACAAGCACCGCATCCAGCAACAGCAATCAGAATGAGTCGTCTGATATGGCAGATAACCTGTATGCAAGGCTTGCCCTGACCCCCCGGTATCTTCTTCCGCCTGTAAATATAAGTTACAATATTGACAGAAACTGGAATAATGAAGGGACAGTTGACACCATTGCCCAGACCATGAGGGCATCTACAAGTTTTAGTTTTAAAAATCTGGCATCGCTGTACTATAGTATGACATCCTATACTACAGAGGACAATATAACAGGAGAAACAGCGCAATCTACCAAAGAAACATTAAGTCTGTCGCTTGGCACGGCAGTTGCCCGACTCTTTACATTTAGTTTATTAGATAACACCTTGACTATAACCCCTGGTTATACCCTTACCTACAGCGCTGCTCCGCAGGGAGCAACTATTCAGATTGCAAACCCCCTTGCCATATCTGCTGCCCTTTCAGGCAAGGACAGCACGCCTACTTTTGATGCCTTGACTGCCACACCATCTTTAAAGGATGATGACAGAACAACCGGTGTAGAAATCGGAAATGGTAATGAGGGCGCCTATCAGAATATAGGGTTTCAGTTGTCAAATTCCTCCCAGATACAAACAGCCTACATTTATCTCAAACCGGGTTTTGATTCAACCCTTGCAAATTCTTTTAAATTTGATAGCTATATAAGCGATGATGGGACAGTATGGACAAAGATAAGCGGTTCAGTAACATATAATACTACTGAAAACAGGTTTGAGATAAAGGTCAATAGGAATACAAAGTTCTTTAAGGCAGTGGTTACAGGGAATACAAGCCAGTCTGTCCTTGCGACTGAGGTGGCTGCATCAGGACCTGCTGGAACAGAGACCACATGGTCAGACACCATTAGTCATAATATAACCCTTAGTGCAGGTTATAAACCCTTTGATAAGATATTTATATTATATGATATGTCTTTGTCGCTTACTACAGCAAAACCTTCGGATCAGAAAACAACTGCTATGATCAACTCTCTTGGTTTGAAGTATGACCCTAAAGATTATCTCAGCCTTAACCTTTCATATCAGAATGCCTTTTCTAGCACTGAGCAGCCCGCTGCAGAGCCATCTGAACTTACAAGCAATACATATTCTTTTGCATCCACCTTTATTCCAACAGATACTATGACATATACGTTGGGGATATCTACTTCCGAATCTATTACAAATGGTGTGACTACCGGCATATCTGATTCTATAACATTTAGCAGCGCATTAAAACTTTACAGGGGTTTGGACAGTAATTTTACTGTCGGCATATCCATGAGCGAGGACCCGGTAAATAATGCAGAGAGTACAAGTTACAGGTTCTCACTAGGCGTGACTGCCCAACTTACCGATAGGCTTAGAGCGGTAGGCGATTACACCCTTGCAATGGATTCTAGCGATTCTTCTGCAACCTCAAGCGAATTAACTGCAACCTCAAGCGAATTAACTACCCATTCATCTGACCTAAAACTTACCTATACATTCAGCCCCAGGTTGAAGATCGGCGGGGCATTTTCTTACACTACAGGGGAAGATAGCAGTTCTTTCCGCCAGTCCTATGATGTAGGCTGGAGGGTTGGAGACAGGTTGAGCGCTGACCTTTCTTATTCTATATTATCTGAAGTAAAAGACAGTGCAACTACAGAGTCGTCACAGATAGGTTTGAATATGTCATGGAATGTATCTAAAGACATATTAACATATCTTACCTATGGATTTAGTGAGAGCGATGGCACCAATTCAAACAGTTTATTTATAGGCATCAATATTAGATTATAGGGAGGGTTTGTTTATAATGAAAAAAAAGGCAGTATCTATTTTATCGCTGTTAATCTTTTTGGGAGGATGCGCATACCTGCCGTTCTCTGGAGACAGCAATACAACCTTCTTTGTTCATAAGACATTTGATTTTGGTCTTTTGGAAAAGGTTGCTGTTCTGCCGCTTGAGAATCTAAGCGCTGATGCAGCAGCCAATGAAAAGATAAGAAAGGTGATTATAACGGAACTGCTGTCTACTGGATATGTGGATGTTGTTGAACCGGGGCAGGTTACAAAGGCGCTTATAGGGCTTGGGCTTGGAGGGACTGTTACATTTTCGACAGATGACTTAAAAAAGATAGGGGATGCTGTTGGTGCGCCTGTGGTTATTATGGGCACGATCTCTACCTTTGACAGGCCTTCAATCGGGGGGGTAAGCATCCCTGAGATAACCATTGCCTTATGGGCAGTGGAAATCAATTCAGGGGCTATTGTATGGTCAGTTACAACCACTAGCAAAGGCATGGGCCTGAAAGGCTATGTGCTGGGTGTCAGCGGCGAGACCATGAGTGAAACAACAATACAAACAGTTAAAAAGGCGGTAAGGACGTTGTTCAGATGAAGATTGTTTGGTGCGGTATCCTCATATTGTTCTCTTTTCTTATGCATAGTTATGCTGCTGCCTCTGAAGGCAGGGTTGCCCTTCTGCCGTTTGAGAATATAAGCGGACAGGCAAATATCGCTGTTGTGGTTATGCCAAAGATAAGGAAGGCGCTTGAAGGAAAGGGTTATAGCCTTTTGGCAGAGGATGATGTGGAAAGGGTTTTATATGAAAACAGGATACGAAAGACCAGCGGTATAAGCATAAAGAACGCCCGCATTTTTAGAGAAAAATTGGGAGTTGAGTATATTGTAGTTGGAGGATTCCATCTCTCTGCTGTTGTTAAGGACAACCCGCAGTTTGGACTCTCAGCAAAGATTGTTTCCTCTGACGATGCCTTTATCCTGTGGGCTGAAAGCGCAGGCGCTACAGGCGATGATTTTACAAGAACACTGGGTTTTGGCACAATCAAATCTATGGAGACGCTTATTGCAAGGGTTGTAGATAGTTTGTTTCGTTCCCTGCCGCATGCAGGACATGAATTTAACGGCAAGCATCAGGTATTGTCTCTGCCAAGAGGCATATTCAGACATTTGTATAAAACATCTGTTGTTGATTACTTTAAAAAGGATGAATTGAAAGGAGGTCCGCCGTTAAGGGTAGCAGTAATGCCTT
>MGPS01000046.1:1081-17034 GCA_001797495.1 Deltaproteobacteria bacterium GWC2_42_11 | reverse complement strand
CAATTTTTTCCCCTTCACCTTCTGAAGAGGCAGTTACTATGACAAGTATGTAATCCATTTTATCTCCTTTCTTATTGTTCAATTGGCAGGACAAACATGAAAACTGAGCCCTTTCCCGCCTCACTTGTAACCCATATCTTACCATTGTGCCTTTCAATAATATATTTTACAAGTGCAAGCCCCAGCCCTGTGCCTTTAGTAGAATCCTTTACATTCCCTCCCCTGAAAAATTCAGTGAATATCTTCGGCATATCTTCCTGCGGGATACCAATGCCTGTATCGCCAACCTCTGCCTCTATTCCATCATCAGCAGATTTTACCTTAACCCAAACCCTCCCTCCCTGTGCTGTGTATTTAAAGGCATTTTCAAGGAGGTTTATAAAAACATATCTTATCTGCTCCCTGTCAGCAGTAACCAGAGGTATATCATCAGGGCAATCTATTTTAACTTCTATCCCCTTCCCCTCACCTTTTGCTGAAGAAAAATCCATAGCCTCGTCTATGAGCCCCCTTATCCTTAACCTCTCAAGGTTTAATACCTTTGAAGACCTTATCCTTGAGATGTTAAGGAGGTCTGATACATAATTATGGACAGCGACTATCTTCTGCCTTATCCTTGAAAGCAAATCCTTGATCTTATCGTCCATGCTCCCTGCAAAACCTTCAAGCACAACATCTATCATACTCACTATTGATGAAATCGGGGACTTTATATCGTGTGCTACCATCATCACATATTCGGACTTAAGCCTGTCCTTTTCAATAAGTTTTAGATTCGCCCCCTCGAGTTCCCTGCTGACCCTTTTAAGTTCAAGTTCCTTCCTGCTGAGTCTCTCTGAAATGGATATTGTTATAAAAGTAGAAATCAGTATCGTTGAGGCAAATGTAAAATATACAACAAAGACATAGGTCAGGTTTTTATACAGACCGCCTGTTATGAAACCTCCTATCGGGTGGTGTGCGATAAGTCCTTTGTATTCAAGAAGTCCTATAAGTCCTATTAGTATGCAGATTAAAAAAGCCTGTATAACACCTCTCTCTTTCGGCAGGAGAATGCTGGTTATTATTGTGTGGAATATGAAATAAAATATAAAAGGGTTTTCAAGACCTCCGGTAAAATAAATAAACAGGGCAAGAGCGGCTATGTCCAGTATACTCTGTATGAATGCGACATCCCCTGCCATCTCTTTTATGTTGTCAGATTTTAACTTTACATAAAGATAAAACAGGGCATTATACGCTGCAATTACAATGATAATGATAAAAAGCGGAATGGGTTCTATAATGAGGTCAAATACAAGGGTTGCAGTCAGATATGCTATGATTATAAATGCAATCGTAGTCCATCTTAAGTGTATGAGCCACTTGAGCCTATCTGCGAGTTCTTCACTTCTTAAGGACAAAAGACTGTTCACTTTTTTGCTTTTTTGAGAAGTTGTTCAACCTTGTGTATTAGTTCCTTTGGTCTTACAGGTTTTTCAACAAAATCATCAACAGGGAGATACTCTTCGTCTGTTTCCGGGTTAAACCTGAAGCCTGTCTCCCTGCCTACAGATGTGAGCATGAGTATCGGTATCTTTGACAAATGGGGGCTGCTCTTCAGTTTGTAACTTGTTTGAAAACCCTCGTCTTTTGTCTTCATCACAACATCCAGGATTATCAGGTCAGGTGTTTCCTCAAAAGCCTTTTCATATCCGCTATCACCGTCATTTGCTGTGATTACCTGATACCCTTTTGACTCAAGGGCTATCTTCATTGCCTCTACAACATCAATATCATCGTCAATCAGCAGCACCTTTGGCATATTCTCACCTCCTAATCTTCAAACCTCACATCCATGATATGCGTGGAGCACGATATGCACGGGTCATAAGCCCTGACGAGGGACTCAACATCCCTTGTTATGTCCTCCCTTGTCTTATGCAGGATTGACGGGATGAAATTCCTCATATCGTCCTCTATTATGCCCAAGTTCTGGGCAGTTGGTATGATGCAGTTTGCCTCTGTTACAATGCCGTTTTTATCTATCGCGTACTCATGAAAAAGTATCCCTCTCGGCGCCTCAACAATCCCAACACCTGTGCCGTGCTTCTTAGGTTTCTTTAGTTCTTCCTTACGCAAACCTTCTGAAATGAGCCTGTCTATAATCTTTATAGCATCTTCAACGCAGTGATAGACCTCAGCAAGTTGCGCAGCATTGTTCATAAACGGGTTATACGGATAGGTTGTTATCCCCAGACCTTTTGCCGCGTCCCTTGCCCTCTTTGAGAGTTGCTTAAAGTTGTTATTAACCCTTGCAAGCGCACCAACCATATAAGGGCCTTTTTTGGCTGCAGCGTGTTTTGCAGTAGAATACGGCACAATACTTTCTTTTATAACCTTTTTGTAATCCTTTGGCTTCCTTGAATATTTCCTGCTTGAATATATATCGCCGCTGTAGAATGCATATTCACCGTCTTCTTTCATGGATATGAATTCCCTCTTTTTTGAAAATTGCGGCACCCTGAAAGATCTGAATAATTCTAATGTGGCGTCAAGGTCTTCAAATGAATCTTCAAGCCTCTTTTTTAATGCCTTTAGTTCAGAGACCTTTGGCAGATGCGTTACCCCGCCGGGAAAAAGCGATATTGGATGGATGTGCCTTCCTGCAACTATACTGCATATTTCGTTTGCGAGTTTTTTAAGCCTCAAACCCCTTCTCACAACATCAGGACGGCTGGACGCAAGGGGCACTATGCTCCCGACATTGAAAAAGTCAGGGATTACAAGGAAATAGAGGTGGAGGATGTGGCTCTGTATCACTTCACCGTGGAATGCGAGTTTTCTCAAAAGGGCTGACTGTTTTGTTATCTGTATCCCCATTGCAGATTCAACAGCCTTAAGGGATGCGGATGTGTGGCTTACAGCGCATATACCGCATATCCTTGACATGATGTGCTGTACCTCATCATATCTACGTCCCCTGATAAAAGCCTCGTAAAAACGCGGGGACTCAACTATCTCGAGGCGAAGTTCCTTAATCCTCCCGTTCTTTATATCAATTACAATATTCCCGTGCCCTTCCACACGGGTTATATGCTCTACATTTACCTTTATGTCCTTTTTCACTTTGAACCTCCGTATTTGTTCCAGCCGCCGTAGAGGTCAAAACTCCTTACGAGGTCATCTGCTGTAAGACCGTATATCCTTAATGTCTCTTCGTGAGACTCCGTATTCGGGTTATCAACTGTTCCCCTGCAGCCCCAGCATACAGCGCCGTATGTTACACATATTGCATCGCACCCTGCCCTTGTAACAGGTCCCATGCATGTCTTCCCCTTTTCAAACACACAGATATTCCCTGTCATCTTGCAGTCAACACACACAGGATAATTCGGCATGTCAGGTCTTTTGCCTGTAAGGAGTGCCTTTAATACATTTAAAAATTCAGATTTGGTTATGGGACAGCCGTGCAAATAATAATCTACCGGGATCACAGCATCAAGAGGTCGGGCAGGTATTGTATCAAAGTATTTGTAGTATTTTGATTTTTCACCATATACAACTTTTTTTACCTCTTCCATGGGGAACTTGTTTTTAAGGCAGTTCAAACCCCCTGTTGAAGAACAGGCACCCAGGGCAACAACTACATTAGCCTTCTCCCTTATCTTCTTAACCTCTTCAATCTCATGCTGCCTGCTTACACTACCCTCAATAAATGCAATATCGTAGTCGTCCCTTTTCTCATCAATAGCCTCCCTAAAATTAACAATCTCTATCAGGTTTAATATATCAACCAGTTCGTCCTCGCAGGAAAGAACCTGAAGTTGGCAGCCCTCGCAGCATGTGAATGAAAAGAATGCGACCTTTGGTTTTGGCATGTTCTTAGTCATATCGCTTCTCTCAAACGTCGTATATCGCTCAACCTGAACACAGGGCCTTCCTGACATATATACACACTGTTTATCTGGCAGTGTCCGCACTTACCGATGCCGCACTTCATCCTCCTTTCAAGGGATAAAAAGATTTCATGTCCTGCAATCCTTTTCTCGCCTAACCCCATAATAACATACTTATACATCACAGGCGGTCCTACAATAACAGCAGCAGTTCTTTCTGCATCAATCTTCAATTCAGGGAGATATCTCGTAACAACGCCTGTATGCCCTTTCCATAACGGGTGAGGCTTGTCAACTGTAATTCTCAAATCGAAGTCCGGGACTTTTGACCACTCATCCAGTTCGTCTTTAAAGAGAATATCTTCTGGTGACTTTACACCATACAGAAGGGTTATCCTGCCGTATGCCCCCCTTTTAAGCAGTATAGTTTTTATTAGTGAACGCATCGGCACCAACCCTATCCCGCCTGCTATTAAAAGTATATCCTTATTCTCAATTTCCTTAACCGGGAACCCCTTCCCGTAAGGGCCCCTGATACCGACCGTGCTCCCCTTCAGGAGTGTATGCAGGACATTTGTAAGGCTCCCCACGACTCTTACACATATCTCAAACTCATTCCTCGTGTCAGGCGGTGACGAAACAGAGATAGGCGCTTCACCGGCTCCGAATATTGAAAGCATTATAAACTGTCCCGGTACGTGCCCGAGCGTCTTATCGTCCTCGAACACTAACCTGAAAAGCCTCTCTTTTTCGGTAAGCCTTGTAATCCTCTCAATCCGTGCCTGCCTTAATAAATACGGTGATTCCATCTTATTCCTTTTTCCCAGTTTCCCTTTCCTCTATCAGTTTATTTGTTATTTCAACGATATTTATGTTTACAAGGCATGCCCTACTGCACCTCCCGCATCCAACACAGAAAAGTCCGCCAAATTTATCAACCTGGAACTGGAATTTCCTGTTAAACCTGTGCCTTAATCTCTCTCCCCTTGTCTTCCTGAAGTTATGCCCGCCTGCAACCTTAGCAAAATCCTCCAAAAGACAGCCATCCCACACCCTGTACCTCTCCCCATCCTTCATATTCAGGGATATATCGTCCCTGACATCGAAACAATAGCATGTAGGACAAACAAGGTTGCATGAACCGCAGCCATAGCATATCTTACCTATCTCTTCCCAAACTGGACTATCATAACTCCCTGAATATATCAATGGAAGGGTTGACGGTTCTGCGTTAATGCTTGCAGTAAACATTGACTCCTTTTTCTTATGAAATTCAACAAGTTTTGATATTTCCTTAATAGTTGCCTTCCGTGTTTTTACATGTCTGAACAGTAACTCCTTCCCCTTTTCTGTCCCTATCTTTACAAGGAAACCTGCGCCGATGTCGTGAATGAATAAGTCAAAATCATTTGCAGCGGTCATGGTATTTACGCTTCTGCAGAAACAGAATTTATCAGGGAGGCATTCTGTGCCTATTATAATTGTCTTCTCCCTCCTCCTGAGATAGTTGACATCAGGTGTCCCGTAAGCAAATACCCTGTCAAGGAGTCTTATTGCATGGATATCGCACGGATGGATACCAAACAGCACCTGATTATCAGCATCAGCGGCATGTTCAACTTGTGGTTTTTCGCCTGTTTTAAACCTTAAGAGCGTCTCCCTCTGAGGAAAGAGATATTTCTTGGGTGTGATATGTGAAGGTGAATGCATGAGAAGGAGTTCTTTTGCAGACGAAACCTCCTCATAAACAGGGAAACCGTCCATCTTTACAGGGCCATAGACCTTAAAGTCTTTAAGGAGACCGTCTACAAATAAGGAAAGCCCTTTTTTTGGTAAAAAACGGTAGTCCATAACTCACTAATTTTGGTGGAGGGTATGGGGATCGAACCCACGACCTGCTGATTGCGAACCAGCCGCTCTCCCAACTGAGCTAACCCCCCACAAGATACTCCCTTATCCCATCTTCAAATCTCCCAGGCTTAATTCCAAAAACCTGTTCCAGCGCATTGTCTCTTGTCACATTATCTTCCTGCAGCATGAGGAGTTGGTCTCTTGTCAAAGGTGGTTTCGGAAGAACAGATTCCATAACCCATGCCATCGGATTTAAAAGGCTTAGTGGTATATGTACCTTCATCCTTTTTCTGCCAAGGACATAACATATTTTATCTATTATTTCATCAAAGGTAAGTTTTTCAGTGCCGCCAAGTTCATAACTCCCCTTAAAGTTATCATCTTTTACTGCCATTGTAAAAACCTCTGCAACATCGTTCACAGATACAGGCTGCATCATGTTCCTACCGTTTCCAGGAACCATTACAAATGGGGAGATTTTAACCGCCTTTGCAAACATATTTGTAAAATTATCTTCCTTACCAAATATAACAGAAGGTCTGAATATGGCATATTTCATCCCTGAATTCCTTACTATCTCCTCTGCTGCCCATTTTGTCATATGATACCTGCTCCTTGCATCAGGTCTTGCACCAAGCGCACTCATATGTATAAACCTTTGAGCCCCTGCCTCAACTGCTGCCTCCACCATATTTTTTGTTCCATGAACATGTATCAAGTCAAATGCTGCTTTACCTGTTTCTACAATAATTCCAACAAGATGGACAACAATCTTAATATCTTCCATCGCATTTTTTAAAGATTCTTTATCAGTGATGTCACCTGTAACTAATTCCACTCCTGCCCCATATGACTTCAATGCCTCCCCCTTCTTATGCGTCCTTACAAGACACCTTACAGAAAGGTTTGCCTTAAGCATCCTTTTAAACAGATTCCTGCCTACAAAACCTGTTGCGCCTGTTAAGAGTATCATATCAGTTCCTTCTGTTCAGTATGGTCTTAACAACGTCCTTAAGTTCCTTCATATCAGATGATTTAACTATATATGCGTCTGATGCCCATGTGCCAAAATCCTGTTTATAGTGGTGGTATGCTGTGCAGAGTATTACAGGGAGGGTCTTCCACTTCTCTTTTATTTGCCTCAAAACCTCTATACCGTCTATCCCGGGTAGTTTTATATCAAGGATAACAAGGTCATACTTATCCGCTTCCAGTTTCTCAAGCGCCTCCTCTCCTGATGCAGCAGCATGCACGTCCATACCTTCTTCCTTAAGTTCTTCTTTGTAAAACAGCCTTATACCCTCTTCGTCATCAACGACAAGAACCTTTTTTTTCATATCCCCTCCTCATAATCCCCTATTCCCCCTTTATCAAAGGGGAGATAAAAGGGAGGATTTTAAATTTATACAACTAGCCTTTTAAGGCAGCAGGTAATTTTATTATAAAAGATACACCCTTTCCAAGGTCATTCACCACCTCTATGATGCCGTTGTGGTTGGTAACTATTGCATGGGCTATGGAAAGCCCCAGACCTGTACCATCTTCCTTTGTCGTAAAGAATGGGTTAAATATATTCCTTATAATATCAGGCTCTATGCCCCCTCCTGTATCAGTTACTTCTACAAAGACCCATCTATCATCAGAATATGTCCTGAGGGTAAGTATACCGCCGTTTCCCATTGCCTGCATGGAGTTTGCAAAAAAATTGCTGAAGGCAAGTTTTAACTGCTCCCTGTCAACCCTTACAGGCGTTATATCAGGTTTCAGTTCCCTGTCTACCTTTATCTTAACCCTTCTGAACTCACCTTCAAAAAATGCAAGCGCATCGTTTACGACATTGTTTATATCTTCCTCGTTCAATTCAAACCCCTTGTTGACTGAAAAACTCAGGATGGTGTCTAGGAGTTTCTCCACACGTATGGACTCCTTTGCTATCATGTCAACATACAACCGTGCAGGTGCATCCTCATTGAACTGCCGTGAAAGCCTTTTTGCAAACCCCCCTATTGAAAGAAGAGGGTTTTTAATCTCATGTGCAAGTGTTGCAGCCATCTCGCCCAGTGCAACAAGTTTCTCAGCATGGATAAGCCTTGCCTGCATATCCCTCATCTGTGCATTCGCTGCCGTGAGGTTTGAAATACAATACTGCGTCTTTATTGTCATTGAGAGTTGCAGTGCTATAATATCAAGCAGTTTCCTTCGTCTTTTAGATAATACCTTTCTGTGCCTGTTCTTTAAGTAGAGCACACCGTAATTACTCGTATCGTCTTTTACAGGATAAACTGCTGCTGTTGCAAACCCGGTCATGCCGCGGTCTTCAATGCCGCGCCATACCACTCTGTCCGCATCGGACATATTCGCTATAACTGGTTTATCCATTGCTAAAGCATGGTGCGGCAGACCTTCCCTCTCCTGATATGTGGTTACAACAACACCACCTTCATCTCCTGCCAGAGAACAAAGATTAAATATTTTCTTGTCTTCGTCATACAGATAGATTGCGCACTGGTCAAAGGAAAATGCATGAGACAGAACATCGGCAACACTATCAAGCCTTTTTTTAAGTGCCTCTGAGGAATCGGTAAGTTCAATTACCTTTTCAAGGGTCTCATAGCCCATCTACACCTTTGCCTCTCTCAAAAACTTTGCAGCCTCTTCAGGAGGTGTAGGGTTTATATAAAAACCTGAACCCCACTCAAAACCTGCGGTCTTTACAAGGGTTGGCATTATCTCAAAGTGCCAGTGATAGTGCCGGGTATCTCCGTTTCCTAGCGGTGATGTATGAAGGATAAAATTATAAGGCGGGTTGTTTAATACCTTGTTCATCCTCTTCAGCACATCGAGGAATATCTTTGCAAGATTCTCGTATTGATGCTTCTGCGCGTTCTCAAAGTAGGACTCGTGCTTTTTGGGGAGCAGCCATATCTCGAACGGTGACTTGGGGGCATAGGGTGTGATTGCAATAAAATCCTGGTCCTCGGTAATAATCCTTATACCCTGCATTATATCCTGCCTTATGATGTCACAGAATATACACCTCTCTTTATAGTTATAATACTCAAGTGAGCCGTCAAGTTCTTCTGTAACCCGCTTCGGAATAATAGGAAGCGCTATAAGTTGCGAATGGGTATGCTCAAGGGTTGCACCGGCAGTCTCGCCATGGTTTTTGAATATGAGGACATATCTGAGCCTTATATCCTTTTTCAGGTCTATTATTCTGTCCCTGTACGCCCACAGGACATCCTCAAACTGTTTCTCAGACAGGGTTGCAATCGTGTCATTATGGTCAGGGGATTCAATTATTATCTCATGCGCACCTATGCCGTTCATCTTATCATAGACGCCGTCACCTTCCCTGTTGATGTCACCTTCTACCCGTAATGCAGGGTATTTGTTTGCAACAACTCTAAGACTCCATCCCGGCGTATTCGGCAATGATTTACCAGACCTGTACGCCATAATCTCAATAGGTGTCTTATCTTCATTACCGGGACAGAACGGGCAGAAACCTCCTTTTGGAGGCGTGTATTGAACAATAAAATCCGCAGGACGTTTCCCTCTCTCTGTGGATATGATAACCCATCTTCCTATAATAGGGTCCTTGCGAAGTTCTGGCATATTTCACCTCACCACTACCCTTTCGCCTTTTGCTGTTTCTCCTGTACTTCCTCTTCCTTCTTGCATTCTATGCAGCATGTTGTAACAGGTCTTGCCTCAAGCCTCTTTTCTGATATTTCCTCGCCGCATATCTCGCATATTCCGTATGTGCCGCTGTCTATCCTTTCAATCGCCTCTTTAACCTTTGCAGTCAGTCTTCTCTCCCTGTCCTTAACCCTCAGCAGGAAGTTACGGTCTGTTTCATGCGATGCCCTGTCTGTAGGGTCAGCAAAGTGCTCATCTTCAGGAACACTCATATCGCTCACAGCCCTGCCTGCCTCTGCAAGGAGTTCCTCTAATTTCTTGTTCAGTAGTCCCCTGAAATATTCCAGTCTTTCCCTCTTCATAACCTCTGCTTCCTGTTCATTTAGTAACCCTCACATATTCTCCGCTCTTTCCCCCGCTTTTCTTAAGCAGCATTATATCAGATATTACCATATCTTTATCAACACCTTTGCACATATCATATATTGTCAATGCAGCGACTGCAGCTGCTGTCAGTGCCTCCATTTCAACCCCGGTCATGCCTGTCACCTTTACTGAAGCGATTATGTCTATCCTGTTCTTTTCAGGCGCGGGTTCAAAGGCAATATCAACAGATGTAACTGCCAAAGGATGGCACAGCGGGATGATACTGCCTGTCCTTTTTGCAGCCATAATACCGGCGATTCTGGCAACACCCAGGACATCCCCCTTTGCCATTTCGTTTGCAATAACCTTTCCAAGGGTCTCCTTTTTCATGTGTACCCTTGCCGACGCAAACGCTTCCCTGCTCGTAACATCCTTGCCGGTAATGTCAACCATCTTTGCCTTACCCTTCTTGTCTATATGTGTGAGTTCTGCCATTCAACTGCCCCTTCCTGAATTTATTAAAATAAGTCTCAGTTTATCTGGACTATCTCACCGTTTATTATTGTCAGTATAAACAGTTCCTTTATCGCATCACCCTCTGCATCAAATGTGATATTACCTGTGGCGCCTTTAAAGTACCTCAACCTTGCAAGTCCGTCTGTTATTGCCTCCCTGTTTTTCTTCCCTTCCCTCAAAAGATTTATGGTCATGGATGAAGCATCAAATGCCTCTGCCCCGAGTATCCCTGCCTGGATGCCGTATGTCTTAATAAACCTGTCAGCAAAAAGCCTTGTCTCATATCTCGTACTGCGGAGGAAAAAACCGTCTGCGAATATAGACCCCTCAACATACTTACCGCCGAGTTCCGCAAGTTTCTGTGAGTTCCAGCCGTTTGAACCCAAGAGTTTAACACCCTTTATATTGAAATACGCCAGGTTGGGCACTATCAGTGAAACCGTATCAAAATAATCAGGTATATACAGTGCATCAACCGAAAGTGCAGGGTTGAACGACTTTATTGTGCGCCTCCCCTCTTTTTTTTCTGTCTCACTCACCTTAAATAGTTTCTTTATGTCATGACCAAAGTCAGCCTGCCCCTCGCTGTACATACCCTCTGCCACCACTTCGCCGCCGTTCTTTCTGACCTCGTCTTTAAACGGAACCGCAAGACCTTTACCATAGGGGTTATCAGGATAAAATATAGCAAACCTTTTAAATTTTAACACATTAGCAGCAAACCTCGCAACAACCCTTGCCTGCATGGACTGTGTCAGGAAATTCCTGAACACATATCTCCCTGTCTGCGGCAGTCCCTCTTTCTGAGAGAGTGTGATTATGGGGATCTTTAATTCCTGCGCCCTCTTAGCAGCCTCAGAAGCAGTAATGCTCAGCATGGGCCCGATTATTGCCATTACCCTGCTGTCTGCTGCAAGTTCTGTTACAGCACTTGATGTTATATAAGGGTCGTCTTTTGAATCTTTCACAATGACCTCCACAGGCATATCCGCATCCCTGTCAAAAACGCCTGCAGCAAGCAATACACCCTTCAATGCATCTTCACCAAAACCTGCATACTTACCGCTTAATGGGAGTATGACCCCGATTGCATACCTGGGGGATTTTATCTCTTCATTAAAGGGGATGAGTTCTTGAGAGAAGGCATAAGTGGGAATAAACAGGCGGGAGATGAACAATACAAATAGACTTAAAACCCAGGTGTTGAGTTTTTGGTCTTTAGTCTTTTGTCTAATGTCTAATGTCTGGTCTTTCATCACCCGAACATCTCCTTTACCTTTTCAAAAAATGACTTGCTCATAGGTGTTGCGTCTTCACCGCTTATCCTTGCAAATTCTTCCAGCAGTTCCTTTTGCCTCTGATTCAGTTTTGCCGGCACTTCAACATTTATAATAACATTCATGTCCCCTCTCCTGCCTGTATGCAGAGACGCAATGCCTTTTCCTTTTAAGCGGAACGCCTTCCCTGACTGTGTGCCGGCAGGGATTTTAAGTTTTATCTTACCATCCAGAGACGGGACATCTATGTCTGCACCAAGCGCTGCATGAGTAAAACTTACCGGTACATTGAAAATGATGTCGTCGTTCTGCCTCGCGAATATCGGATGAGGTTTGACATTTATAACCACATAGAGGTCTCCTGATTCCCCGCCGTGAAATCCTGCCTCACCTTCTCCTGAGAGCCTTAACCTTGTTCCTGTCTCAACACCTGCAGGGACCTTTACAGATAATGTCTGGTTGATACGCACCCGCCCGCTGCCGCCGCACTCAGAACAGGGGTCTTTTATTACCCTCCCTTCCCCCTTGCAAGTATGGCATGGTTTGGATATGCTGAAAAACCCCTGCTGGTAACGCATCTGCCCCCTGCCTCCGCAGGTAGGGCAGGTTACAGCATTTGTACCGGGTTTTGCTCCGCTCCCGTCACAGGCAGAACACTTTGCTGTCTTGGGTATCTTTACCTTTTTATCTACACCAAACGCCGCCTCTTCAAATGTTATTTCAAGGTCATATCTTAAGTCAGTGCCGCGCTGACCTCTTGCCTTCTTATACCTCCCTGCACCAAAGAAGTCACCAAAGACATCGCCGAATATATCCTGAAAATCCACCCCAAACCCGAAATCAGATACATCTCTGTAACCACCCCCTGTGCCGGCAAAACCGAACCTGTCGTAGTTAGCCCGCTTTTCTTCATCCTTAAGAACCTCGTATGCCTGATTAATTTCTTTAAACCTTTCTTCAGCCTCTTTATCGCCAGGGTTTTTATCAGGATGGCATTTGTGAGCCAGCCTGCGGAATGCCTTTTTTATATCTTCGTCGGCAGCATTCCTGTTAACACCAAGTATTTCATAATAATCTCTCTTGTTCATCCTCTTATTTATACAGAGCGTCATAATTTCGCATACCTGCGTTGCTCCTCGGCTCGTCGTTGCGGCGTATGCCAAAAATACGCCTCACTCCTCACCTTCGTCGCGCCCGGGGTACCCATGCGAAGCATGGGTCGTGTTTTGTTCTGACGCTATGTATGCGCTATTATTTATGCCGCTGTGTATAGTTCCCTTCACACGTATTCGTTTCATTTTCTTCTTTAAATAAATTATCAGACAATTTGCTTATAACAACCATTGAAGGACGTATCAGCCTGTCTTTTAAATAATACCCCTTCTGATATTCCCGTATTACAGTACCCGGCTCACAATCCCCTCTCTCCTCCTGGCATATAGCCTCATGCCTGCACGGGTCGAAATTTTCCCCGATTGCAGATACCTGCTCCAGCCCGAACTTCTTTAATATTGAGAGGAACTGGTCAAGTGTAAGTCTTATGCCATCCCGCAGCGCCGCAACATCAACATCAGTATTTATATGACCGAATGCCCTTTCAATGTTGTCAACGACCCCTATGAGCTCCTTTATCAACCGTTCGTTAGCAAAATTTATTAATTCCTCTTTTTCCTTCTCTGACCTTTTCTTATAATTATCAAGGTCGGCAACAGCCATCAGAAACCTGTTGTAGTTATCTTCGCACTCCTTTGTCTTTTTCTCAAGCATGAGATTAAGTTGCTCTATCTCATACTGAAGCAGTGCGGTCATGCCAGAAGCCTGCCCTTCCGCTGGCTCCTGTGCTGCGGAGAGGTCGCCGCCTGCAGAGTCCTGCACCTCTTCAATAACAGAATCCTTTTCATTTTCACCCATATTAACTCACTCCCTTTTCTGTCAAAATCTCACTTAAAAGTCTTGCAATATAATCTACAATAGGGATAATCTTTAAATAATCCATCCTCATCGGACCCATGACACCCACAGTACCTGTTGCATAAACACCACTGCCGTATGTGGATGTTACAAGACTCAAGCCTTTTATCTCATTATTCTCGCTTTCAGACCCTATAAATATATGCACACCCTTCTTCTCTATTGTATTGTCCAGAAATTTCAAGAGGATGCTCTTCCTTTCAAATGCCTCAAATATATCTTTCAGCATTTCGGCATCTTTCACAAAGTCAGGCTGATTTAATATATTCGCCCTCCCCTCAACATATATCTCCTCGTCCTTTCTGCCTTTGAGCACCGCATCACTTATCTGTAAAATCTTTTTTATGATTTTATCGTAAAGCCTCCTCTCGCTGCGCATCTCTTTTATTACCCTTTTCCTCACCTCCTGCAGTGTAACACCTTTCGCAATGTTGTTCAGATATTCTGCCATCATGGTGAGAACAGACTGTGTGAGGTTGTCATCTACATGAACGACCTTTGTATGCGCTATACCCGCCTCTGATATGACTATAACCATCAACTGTCTGACGCCCACCCCTATGAGTTCTATGTGGTCTATTATTATGGTGTCAAACCGCGGAGGCAGTGCAACACCGATACACATTGAATGGTCAGAGAGGAGGGCGGATGTCTCCTTCATCAGCGTCTCAATGTCCCCCCCTGCATGGTATCTTGACCTTATCTTCTTCTTCTCAGGGGAGGACAATTCCTTCAATTTTATTATACTGTCGACATAAAAGCGGAAACCTTTTGCTGTCGGTATCCTTCCGGCAGATGTATGGGGCTGTCTCAGATACCCCATTTCCTCAAGTTCCGACATGGTATTCCTTATCGTTGCAGGGCTTACACCTGTATTATACCTTAAAGCAACAGTCCCTGAACTTACAGGTTCCGCCTCTTCAATATAACCCATAATTACAGCCTGGAGTATAGATTTATTTCGTTCAGTCAATATCTGCATTTAACTAATCCACGTCAAAAAACGTCCATCTTTCAGTATCAACTAACCAACAAATATCAAAATTATAGTAGATTAAAAATACCAATGACTGTGGATATTGTCAAGGGATGTATTGCACCCAAATCCCGATATAGAAAAACCATATCGGGATTTAAACCGTCAATTCATCCTAAAAAACGCGGAAAAGACTGTATCTGATATGGCTATGCCCCTGGCAGTCAGTCTTATATCATCCCCTTCTGCTTCAATCATGCCGTTTGTTTTCAACTCATTAATAACCTTGTGATACATCTCTTCAGGAAACAGCCCAAACCTCCTGTAAAACTCCTTTCCTTTTATACCCCTAACCTGCCTTAACCCCAAAAATATACATTCTGAAATTGCCTCTCCTTTTGTAATTTTCTCTATGCCGTCAATTGCAGTCCCATACCTTCTTATTTTATCCATGTAGCAAGAAACATCTTTCTCATTCCACATCCTCTGTCCCCATCCATCGTCTGAAACCTTCACGAGCTCATGGCTCGCAAAGGGAGATGAAAATCTTGTTAGTTTTGCAGTTGTCTGCCCCGCTGACAAACCGTTTGGATGGGAGGCTTTTAGAGGCAACGGGTTTGTATGCGGAGCAGGCAGATGCAACAAGACATTTTCAGAACAAAGACAGGTATGCGCACCTGCACCTATCCCGAGATAATCAAGCCTTTCCCAGTATCTCATATTATGCCTTGAATAATAATCCGGAATGGCAAAATTTGATATTTCATAATGGTCGTATCCTGCTTCCTTTAATCTACGGACAGCAGTTTCGTACATTAATATGTATGAATCCTCATCAGGTAATGTTATCTCTCCCATTTTCTGCATACGGTGGAATTCTGTCCCGTCTTCTATCGTAAGCCCGTATATTGAGATATGTTCAGGTCTTATGGATATAGCCTTTTCAATGTCAGAAACCCACATATCAATATTCTGACAAGGGACACCGAATATCAGGTCAATGCCTATATTCTTAAAACCAACCCTTCTTGCATCCTCATAAGTATTTACCGCATCGCCGGCATTGTGAATCCTGCCGAGTGTTTTAAGAGTCATGTCGCTAAATGACTGAATGCCTATGCTCAGACGGTTTATACCGCACTTAAGATATTCGTTGAGTTTATTTATATCAACGGTTGCAGGGTTTATCTCTATCGTAACCTCTGCATCATCCGCAAGGTTAAATAAGCCGCTTATCTCTTTAAGGATATTTTTTACATGTCTACTTTTTATAACAGACGGTGTGCCGCCGCCGATGTATATGGTTTCAACCACTTTTTCTGTAAGGATGCATTCATCTTTAAACCTTGATTCCAGTTCTTTTAAAAGGGCGCTGGTATATCTTTCTTCAGGGACTGTTGCCAGCGGATAAGAATTAAAATCACAATATGGACACTTGCTTATACAGAAGGGTATATGAATGTATATACCCAGTGA
>MGPS01000046.1:0-1073 GCA_001797495.1 Deltaproteobacteria bacterium GWC2_42_11 | reverse complement strand
ATTCTGTCTCATGTCCCATATCTTCTCGAATATATCCCATGGGGTTATTATACCAAGCAGTATATCCTTGTCATCAACAACATATATTGTTTCAACAGGTCTCTCTGCATTAATAAATAGTGCTGCAAGTTCAAATACAGAGGTATCAGGTGTTACCTTTATAAAATCCTTATCCAGAACATCCTTGACTTCTTTATCTTCAAGTGCCTTTGCCTTCTCATAAATCTGCGGGAGGTCAGGCGCAAATTTAACATCTTTGAGAAGCCCGTCTGCAACATATTTTGGAAGGATTAACTGAAGCAGTTTTTGGGACTTTACCACACCGATAATCCTGTTATCCTTATCAATTATCGGTATCTGCCGTATCCGTTTTTTAATCAGGAGTGCAATCCCCTCCTTAACATTCTTTTCGTTCTTCAATGTAATTACCTCTGTTGTCATTACATGCGCTGCATTCATTTTTATACCCTCCTAAAGATAAAAGAGATATAGATATACTGTTGATATTATAATGGATAAAATCATCAGCGGAAATGCTGTTTTCATATATTCAATGAAACTAAAAGGTCTTCCTGCCCTCTCGGATATACCTGCGACAACAACATTTGCAGAGGCGCCTATCATTGTCCCATTGCCGCCCAAACATGCCCCCAGAGAAAGAGCCCACCATAAAGGCATAACAGCATCCTGCCCGCCCATCTGTGCACCTACCTCCTTTATAAGCGGTATCATAGTTGCAACAAACGGTATGTTGTCTATAAATGCAGATGCTACAGCAGAAACCCAGAGTACGCTTAAAACCATTATCATTTTATTCCCTGCTGTTATATCCATGAGTTTGCTTGCAAGCATGGATATAAGTCCGACCTCTTCAATCCCTTTTACAACAATAAAAAGGCCTGTGAAGAAAAATATGGTCGTCCATTCAACCTTTGTCGATATCTCATGGATATCATCACCTGTAAGAAAAAGAAGCACTGCTGCGCCGAACAGGGCAATTGTTGCAGGCTCAAGATGTAATTGCCGCTGAAGGAGGAATCCGCCTATGACAATGGCAAGAACACCCAAACATT
>MGPS01000045.1 GCA_001797495.1 Deltaproteobacteria bacterium GWC2_42_11 | reverse complement strand
GGAAGCCGAGTGGATTTGGTCCCCAGATTTTATAATTCAATACATAGAATAAAGATAATACAGGTCTATAATAGAGTTGTGCTGATTTTTCTGAATCTGCCATTTTCCATAAAGGGGTTATGAAAACTGACGGTAATTTTTTCAGCGGAAGGTTAATTTTGGGGTTATCTACGACAAGCGGCTTGTCGTCCCATACAAATTGATTTTGAAGGGAATTTGCATAAGTGGCTAGAATAAGCAGTATCAAAATTAAATATGGCTTCATTTTGCAGTATTTTTCCCCAATCTTCCAGCAGCAAGAAAAGCCTCATTTGCCTTTATTTCATAACCTGCCTTTAATAAAGTCTCTCCTAATCTGTTATATGCATCTGCAAGTTTTGGTTCAAGTTTGATTGCTGTTTCATACTCATTTTTCGCCATTTCAATTAAACCCTTTGCCTCATAAACAGCGCCTAAATTATAATGCGCCTCTGGCAAATTTGGGTCTAATTTAAGGGCAATTTTATATTCTTCAGTTGCCTCGTCAATCATGCCTTTATTTCTATAGACAATTCCAAGATTATTATGTGTTGTAGGCATATTTGGATTAAGAGACAGAGCCTTTTTGTATAATTCTATTGCTTCATCATCAAGCCCTTTTATCTCATAGGCTGAGCCAAGATTATTATAAGCCTCTGGAAACTGAAACCTTGTCTCATACTGAATTGCATAATCCATTGCAGTGTAATAATTTTTTATTGCCTCATCAATTAAGCCTTCATTTTTATATACAACCCCTAAATTAAGATACGGCTCATGATAATACGGGTCAATTTTGATAGCCATTTGAAATTCCTCTTTAGCCTCCTTCAACATACCTTTCTCTAAATATGTTGTCCCGAGTCCATTATGAGCGCTTGCCCTATTTGGAGATTTACTCACCTCATCAAGCCATAAATTTAAAGTATCCTGCCATATAAGATTTCTTTGGTATGTCAAACCTGCAAAGGCAAATGTCAATATTCCAATGATTGTAAATAGATACTTGAATAAAAGTTTGCCTATTTTCACTTGAAGAAAATTGAATAAATAAAAAAGGAAAATAACTAGCGATAAAATAAATCCTGCGCTTGGAAGATAAACACGATGCTCAAAGATAACATGCCATATTGGTATTACAGAAGACTCTACTGACAGGGTTATAAAAAACCAGAGGATGCCGAATGAGATTAAAAGACCGTGTGCGTGATGCGTGATGCGTGAGCGGAAATAAATATAAACAGCAAAAGAAAATATCATTAAAAGGAAAATAAATGACACAAATACTGCTGGTTCAAATATAGAGTTTGACAGAGGAAAATCATATTCAAAGTGCTGGTTTATTGGGAATAATAAAAGCCTTATATAAGTGAGGATAACTCTGAATTGTGTAAGAATATATTCATATTTTGAAAGTTTCTCTATGTCCAGCAATTGTGCTGTCCGCAATTTTTCTGTTATCTCTTCACTTATTAATAAGAGATTTAATGGAATAATTAAAAGTGCTAAAAAATATGGGATAAGATATAAAAGCCGTGTTCGTATTTTACCAGAGAATATTCCCCTCACCCCAACCCTCTCCCGCAAGGGGAGAGGGGACTCTGCGGGAGCAGGTTTCAAACCTGCTCCCGCAAGAGGGGGATTAAAAAATGTCCACTCATAGAGGATAATTATAAAAGGCAGGGTAAAACTTATCTCCTTTGTCTTCATCGCAAGAATGGTGGAAACAAGGGATAAAACATAATAGGTAGTCGCAGGCTTTATGCCTGCGTATCTATCGCAACCATAAAGGTTGCAGCTACCTTTACCCATAGCCTCTAGCCCATAGCCTCTAGCCTTTATGTATAAAACAATTGCCAAAAGATAAAAGAATGTTGCAAGGGATGTAAACCTCTGGGTTATGTAAGACACTGCCTGTGTCTGGATTGGATGGACGAGGAAGATGAGGGAAACAGAAAAGGCAATGAGACTGCCGTGAGTCGTGAGTTGTGAGTCGTGAATGATAAATTGTTGCTCTGCTGCTCCCGCCCCTTGACCCACAACCCTCAACTGTTGTAATGTAAGACTTACCAAAAAATACACAAGTATTGCGTTTGAAATGTGGATTACAACATTTACAAGATGATAGCCAAATGTATTTAATTCCCCGAAGTAGTAGTTTATTGCAAAACTTAAGAAGCCAATATACCGTGTGCCTGAAAAATCAGTGAAATTAGAAATATCCCTTATCTGATAGTTATCTAAAATATAAATCTCGTCATCAAAAATAAATGGCGCGCGCAGGATATTGGAGTAAATAATAAAACCTATAAAGACAAGGATTAGCGGAAATGTGTATTTGATGATTTTCACAAGGTAGAGATTATATCTGAAACTAAAGTTAATGGCAATTGGGATTTTGTATTCCGCTTTTATATAATATTTTATTTGTAAGAATATTAGATAATTGTTATATTTAGTCTGTGAATACCCTTGAGATACTTGAAATTATCAAAAAAACAGAGTCGCCTTTAAAAAGACAACTCTTGATGGCTGCGCTGATTACGAAACTCCTTGAGGAAAAAGGAAAAGGCGCGCCGATAGTCATAGGCGGCTGTGCCTTATCCTACTATTCAAGAGAGGTTTATTTTACAGCAGACATAGATTTGGCATATGCTGACAGAGAGGCATTGGATGTTGTTTTAAGGAATATCGGCTTTAAAAAACAGGGCAGGTACTGGATTAACGAAGAACTAAAAATGGCTGTAGAAATACCGGCATCATTATTAATTGGAGAAGATTCGCCCATTGAGGTTGTTGAACTTGGCGCAAACCTTAAATGCAATATCATTGGTATAGAAGATTTGATAATAGACCGCATGAATGCATGTAAATACTGGAAATCTGAGATAGATTGTGAGATGTCAGAACTGCTTATAAAAAGGTATAATGAAGAGATAGACTGGCAATATCTTGAAAAAAAAGCTGCACTTCCTGAAAATAACATCTTATCAGAAATTTTTGCATTAAGGAGAAAGGCTGGGCAATGAAGATTAGAGTAAGGAAATATGAAGATATATCCCCTACAGACTTTCTCACCTTAAGAGATGGACTGGGGATAGGAAGGTATAGAAAAGGAATCGTGCGGGATAAAGAAAAAAGGAGAATACTTTTGGATTTGGGATTAAAGAAGATAGAAGAAAAGGAAAGGGATGACTTTATCCCTATTGGTTATAGAAAAAGGAGAATCAAAATCATATAGCAGTAATATGACATTATGCCAAGAAAGTTATGCTGCCTGCTTAATCCTATTGCATCATTGCTCCTTATTTGCTAGTATTTCTAAAAATGTATTGTTAAGGGGGTAAAAAATTATGATTATGAAAAAGAAGAATGGATTTTCACTTATAGAACTTCTTATAACACTGGTAATCCTTGCAGTGCTCGGCGCTGTTGCGATCCCAATATATACAGGTTATATCACGGGCAGCGCCAGAAGCGAGGCAAAGTCAAACCTGCAAACCATTTCCCTGCTCCTTGAAACATATTTTGCGGATAATAACAGGTACGCACAGGTTGGAGATGCAATTCCTGCAACATATAACTGGGTAAACGATGATGCAGGAACTGTTACAACAGATAATTTTGCAGCATGGCTTCCCTCCTTTCAACCCCAAAAGGCAACAGGAGGGCAGGCTGCAAATTATAACTACCAGCTTGTTATAGCATCAGCAACAACCTATACCGCAACTGCCACAGGTGTCAGGGGACCTGTTAACGGGGATTCTTTGACTATCAATCAAGCAGGAAACAAAACAGGCAGTTGGTAGTTTTACAGAATTTATATCAGAATTTTTTTTAACTCCTCTATATTCTCAATCAAGAAATCTGCGCCTGCGTTTACAAGTTCTTCTCTTCCCCTGAATCCATAAACAGCGCCGCATGCGGCTATGCCTGCGTTTTTACCTGCCTCAATATCTATCTTTGAATCTCCGACAAATACAGCATTTTCAGGTTTAACAGACAAATCTTTTAATATGACCTCAACCGCCTGCGGATGCGGCTTTTTGTTTTGAACATTGTCTCCTCCGATAACCTTTTGAAAATATTTTGATATAGATAAACCATCAAGGATTTTTTCTGTCAGCCCAATCGGCTTGTTTGTAACTATCGCAAGTTTTTTATGCTTAAAATATTCAAGAATATCTTTTACCCCTGAATATAAATGTGTATCAATAAGGAGATGTTTTCCATAATGCTCAAGGAATATCTCCCGTGTCTGGTCAAGCATATTGTGCCTCTCTTTAGGGATAGCCTGCTCCAGAAGCATCTTTACACCCCAGCCTATATAGGACTTTATTACATCATATGACAGTTCACCAAATCCGATGTCTCTCAAGGTCTTATTTACAGCCCATGCGATATCCCTGCTGGAATCAATAAGCGTGCCGTCTAAATCAAAGATTACTGCATCAACCTCTATTTTAATCTGTGCAATCTGCTCTCTATAATCTGCGTAATCTTTCATATAATTTCAAACCTCACCCTTCCAATCAACTGACCGCCGTCAGTCTCAACATCAACCGTCCATCGCCCCTTCATATTATTCCCGCTGATTGTCTTTTTCGACCATGTCCTGTAACCCTCTCTTCTGCCACCGCTAATCTCCTGCCTGACTTTTTGTATAACCAAACCGTCTATCTTCCAGACATGCCACAATGTTTCATGTATGCCCATTGGCGCAAATATTGATGTGTAGCAGTATATTGTTTCCAGCCCTTTTGAAGTTCTGCTTTCAAATGGTTTTATCGGTTCTTTTTTTATCCTGTCAATATCTGTAGATGCTGTGCCTGTTACAAGTTTTAATGGAACAGGCGGGATAAAACCCTTTGACAAACTTATAGCCAATATTGAAATGAGAATCATTCCAACAATAACTGCCGCCTTTGACCTTCTGAAAATTTCTCTGTAATCAACAAACAGAGGCGCAAGCAAGAGAACACTCAAAGAGATGCTTATGTAAAGGCTATAGATATTCCGTATGCCAAAAATAACAGGCAGACCGAAATTTAAAAATGCAAATAAATTGAATGTATAAAATAAAAACTGCGTGATTTTATTCTTTAAAATCAAGCCGCGATAAACATTATCAAATGTTGTTATGATGGACAAGACTGCAATTATAATAACGAATATGACATTTGCTGAAAGGATTGTTGAACTCTGATAATAGATTGGCAAAAGAAATAATGTCAAATCCTGATAAAGGTTTTGATTTATAAATTCGATGCACCAGACAGCAATAGAAAAAACCCTGTTTTCCTGCGGTAAATCCTTTGCAAACCTTAACAAAACAAGGGTTGTAATGCCTATAAATATTAGATATATGAATACCCATCTGATAAATTCAAAACCCCTTTGCCATAATACTACTGTCAATATACCCAGTAAAAGGGAGAGATATGGGAAATATTTATAATACCTGTTTGAAACACGGGTAAGATTGTCTGCCAGTATGAGTATTTTATCTTTCAAGTCAATTGCACCTGACCCTCTCACCCCGCCCTCTCCCATGTGGGGAGAGGATTAAGGTGAGGGGGAATTTCCTCTTGACTATTTTCAAATCTTAATGTATTGATTATGTCATATTTTCTTAAATTTTCTATAAGAATATTTCAGAGATTATGGATGATAAAAATAGGAAGATTATTTCTGGGAAGTTCCCCAAAGATTGCAGCGGTTATAACAAACAGCAGCGATAAAAAAAACTTAAAGAAATCAATAGAGCACGGGGCAGACCTTTTAGAACTTCGCATAGATTTTTTTAAGGATATAGAGCCAGCCATTCTTTCAAGGGCAATAAAAGGATTAAGGCAGTATAAAATACCCTTAATCGCTACTATAAGGAGCAGAAAAGAGGGCGGTAACAGGGCATTAAGTGACAGGCAGCGGCTGGATATCTTCCGTCATATCATCCCATATGCAGACGGTGTTGATATTGAACTTTCTTCAAAAAAAATCATTAAAGATATAGTTTCTGCTGCAAAGAAGAGTAATAAAAAGGTCATAGTATCGTACCACAATTTCAGAAAAACACCTGATGCAAGGAAACTTAACAGGATAATTCAAGAGGGTAAAAGGGCAGGCGCAGATATAGTAAAAATTGCAGCAATGGCAAAAGATATGAACGATATGTTAAGACTTGCTGAATTAACCCTTAAGCATAAAAACCTGATAATCATTTCTATGGGTGAACTTGCCAAAATATCAAGGGTATTTTTCCCGATAATGGGGTCTTTTATAACCTATGGGACTGTATCTGAATCATCTGCGCCCGGGCAGATGCCGTTAAAGATATTAAAAAGGGAATTGAATTTATATAAACCGTAATATAATGTATTTTCTTTAACTATCTAAATTTAAAATATAATTTAAGGAGGCAAACATGGCAATAAGGATTGCGATAAATGGTTTCGGAAGGATTGGGAGGAATGTCCTACGGGTATCACTTCAGGATAAGGAATTTGAATTTATTGCAATTAACGATGTTACGGATGCAAAAACACTTGCCCACCTTTTAAAATATGATTCTGTGTTTGGCATATGTGATGCTGATATAAAGGCAAAGGAAGGGGCAATTTCCGTAAACGGAAATGATATTAAAGTAACAGCAATAAAAGACCCTGCGCAACTGCCGTGGAAGGAACTTAAAATTGATGTGGTTCTTGAATGTACAGGTCTTTTTACAAGCAGGGAAAAGGCGTCCGCACATCTGACAGCAGGTGCAAAAAAGGTAATTATATCAGCGCCTGCAAAAAATGAAGACCTGACAATATGCATGGGTGTAAATAGTGATAAATACGATGCAGGCAAGCACCACATAATATCAAATGCCTCCTGCACAACAAACTGTCTGGCGCCTGTTGCAAAGGTTTTGATGGAGGAATTTGGCATACTGCGCGGCCTTATGACAACTGTCCATGCATATACAAATGACCAGAAGATACTGGATTTGCCGCATAAAGATTTAAGGAGGGCAAGGGCAGCAGGACTCTCAATGATACCAACAACAACAGGCGCTGCAAAGGCAGTGTCTCTTGTAATCCCTGAACTAAAGGGCAAACTGGACGGTCTTGCTGTAAGGGTGCCTGTACCTACTGTTTCTCTTGTTGACCTCGTTGCAGAATTACAAAAAGATGTTACAGAAAAAGATATAAATGAGGCAATGAAAAAAGCATCTGAAGGCAGGCTCAAAGGCATACTCCAGTATTGCGAAGAAGAACTTGTCTCCGTTGATTTTAAGGGCAATCCCCACTCATCAATATTTGATGCACTCTCAACAAAGGTCATTGGAAACAGGATGGTAAAAATACTTGCATGGTATGATAATGAATGGGGTTTTTCATGCAGGATGAAAGACCTTTTAAAACTGATGGCAGAAAAAGGGCTATAGGAGGTATAGATTGGACATTGATTTAACCTATATAGACGATATTAACATCAAAAACAAGCGGGTGTTTATCAGGGCTGACTTCAATGTCCCCCTGGATGACAAGGGAAATATTACGGATGATACCCGCATCCGCGGCGTCTTACCCACAATAAACTATGCATTGGATGAGGGTGCAAAGGTTATACTGGCGTCCCATCTTGGCAGACCAAAGGGGAAAAGGGCGCCTGATATGAGCCTTGCACCTGTTGCAAAAAGGCTTGGCAGACTCCTGCAAAAGGATGTCATAATTGCGCCTGACTGCGTTGGCGAAGATGTTGAAAAGATTGTAAATGCTATGAAGCCTGGTGATGTTATCCTTCTGGAAAATCTGAGATTTCACTCTGAGGAAGAGAAAAACGATGATGAGTTCGGCAAAAAAATGGCAAGCCTTGCAGATGTATATATAAACGATGCCTTTGCAACAGCACACAGGGCGCACTCTTCAAATGTTGCAATCACAAGGCATATTAATGGAGAATGCGGGGCTGGTTTTTTAATGAAGAATGAACTTTCCTATTTTAAGAGGGCAATGGATAACCCTTCACGTCCCCTAATTGCGATAATAGGGGGTAAAAAGGTATCTGATAAGATAGGGGTTCTTTTAAGTCTCTGCGAGAAGGTTGATAAACTGATAATAGGCGGCGGCATGTCGCTTACATTTTTGAAGGCTCGCGGATACAAGGTTGGAAAATCATTTGCTGAAGATACTGTCCTTGATAAGGCGCTGGAAATAATAAACAGGGCGAGAGAAAAGGACATTAAATTATATATGCCTGTTGATTTCGTTGTGGCTGACAAGTTTGACCCATCTGCCGAGACAAAGGTTGTAACATTTCAGGAGATACCAAAAGACTGGATGGCTCTGGACATAGGTCCTGCTACAGTAACATATTTCAGCGAGGCAATACAGAATGCAAAGACAATAATCTGGAACGGTCCAATGGGTGTATTTGAAATGGATGCATTCAGCAGGGGAACATCTGCAATGGTGAGCAATGTGGCAAATTGTTATGCACTGAGTATTGTTGGCGGAGGGGATACAGATGTTGCAGTCCACAGGGCGGGTGAGTTTGCAAAGATGTCATACATCTCAACAGGCGGAGGCGCATTCCTCGAACTCCTGGAAGGGAAAAACCTGCCTGGCATAACAGCGCTGATGCATTGCAGGAAGGCAGACTGAATTATGCCCAGACCTTTTATAGCAGGGAACTGGAAAATGCATATGACAACCCGTGAAGGAGAGGAACTTGTAATGCAACTACGGGATAACCTGAAAGGGATGGACCCCTCGGTTGAGGTTGCAGTTGCACCGCCTTTTACGACATTATATCATTTAAACCCGATATTAGCAGGCAGCCCGATAAAACTATGCGCACAGGATGTATTCTGGGAAAGACAAGGCGCTTACACAGGTGAAATTTCTACCAAAATGCTTGTTGATACAGGCTGCGAATATGTTATTATAGGACATTCTGAAAGACGGCAGTATTTCTGTGAAACGAACGAAACTGTGAATAAAAAGGCTATTGCTGCAATGAAAGATGGACTGAAACCTATCCTATGCGTAGGCGAATCCCTTCAGGAAAGAGAAGACGGCAGAACCTTAAACATAATAAAAAATCAGGTTGAAAAGGGATTAAAAGATGTCCCGTCAGGTGAAATGAAGGATGTGACCAT
This sequence comes from Deltaproteobacteria bacterium GWC2_42_11, assembly GCA_001797495.1. Taxonomy (GTDB): domain Bacteria; phylum Desulfobacterota; class GWC2-55-46; order UBA9637; family GWC2-42-11; genus GWC2-42-11. The sequence goes on along the minus strand of MGPS01000045.1, from coordinate 19,088 downwards.
AGCATACGAACCTGTATGGGCGATAGGGACAGGTAGAAATGCAGCCCCTGCGCAGGCAGAAGATGTCCATAGTTTTATAAGAAATATGCTCTACGAGATGTTTGGACTGGAGGCAGTTAAGGACACGAGGATAATCTACGGCGGCAGCGTTAAACCTGATAATATAGACTCGCTTATGGCAGAGGCTAATATAGACGGTGCACTGGTCGGCGGCGCATCACTTTCACCACAGAGTTTTGCAAGGATAGTAAAATTTCAGAGTCGGGTTTAAAATTTCTATAAAATAAAAGAGGAGACATAATAAATGTTTGCATTACTTGTTACACTTCATGTAATAGTGAGTATATTCTTGATAGTATCTGTTTTGCTTCAGGCTGGTAAAGGCGCCAGCATAGGAGCGGCATTTGGAGGCGCTTCAAGCCAGACGCTCTTCGGGAGTTCAGGTCCTGCACCATTTCTGGCAAAGATAACGGCAGCGTGCGCTGTAATATTCATGGTTACATCAATCACTCTGACATATATGTCTGCTAACAGGCTGAAGTCGTCAATAATGAAAGATGTACCTGCTGTAACTCAGCCGCAGCCTGAAAAAGAAAAACAACAGTAACTTATTTGATATTAAACAGGTTAATAATTATAAAAAGTATTTCTGCAACTTCGCTGTAAAAACCAAATACATCCCCTGTAACACCACCTATTCTCTTTCTAAAAAACCGTGCTGTAATGGTGGTAAAAACCATGAATGCGGTGATGTATATTAAACCTATCCACCTGAAGAATATAAATGAAAATATGAAAGTCCATAGAGTTGCTATAATAACCTCTCTCTCTGTGGTATATTCAGCAAACGGCTTCCCAACCCCCTCCCCTTCCCTTGCATAATCCAGCAGATATGCCATCGGAACAATTGCCCACTTTCCGAAAACAGGAAACAAAAAAAGGATTACGTTCTTTGATTCTAAAGAAAGTGAATTGATTGAAAGAAATTTTATCAGAATAAGCAGGACAAGCGCTGCAACACCTATGGCGCCTATGCGGCTGTCCCGCATTATCCTGAGTCTCTCTTCTTTTGTATTCCCGCCGGCAATGCCGTCAATGGTATCCGCAAAACCATCCAGATGGAAACCTCCGTTTATAAGGATTAAGATAACCAAAAGCAGAGCATCTGCAAGATTGTGCGGTAGAAATTTTGACAGGATAATATTAGAAACAACAAGGATTATGCCTTGCAGCGCGCCTACAAGCGGGAAAAATGCTGTTGAGCGGCCCAGTTCATCCGCTTCTACACTCTGCGTAAATCTGATTGGGAAGACTGTTAGAAGTTGTATGGCTAGAAAGAGACCTTTCATTGAAAATACCTTTTTGCTGTTGCCTGCCCTGCTGGCAAACCGTCTGGGCTGGAGGCTTTTAGAGGCTACGGGTTTGCAGGCGGGGCAGGCAACAGCAAATGCTAGCAAGATTTTTATCCCCTTTTGTGACTGAAAGTTATGTGGGTTTCATCTTTCTTCACTTTCCGAAACCCCTGCATCGTTGAATGTCGCCATCTCTCTGTAAATCTTCACGCCTGCCTCTATTAAAGAAATGCCAAGTGCAGCACCCGTACCTTCACCTAACCTCAAATCCAAATCAACAAATGGTCTTAAACCAATCCTCTCAAGCATAATCTTATGACCCCGTTCAACTGAATTGTGTGCTGCAAACATATAGTCCTTAACCTTTGGCTCAAGTTCATATGCAATTAGTGCCCCTGCTGTTGATATGAACCCATCAATAACAACAGGGATTCTGTTTTTTGCAGCGCCCAGTATAAGCCCTGCAATGCCTCCAATTTCAGCGCCTCCAACCTTTGCAAGAACATCAATCGGGTCTTGTGGATTTATCTTGTTTATTCTGATAGCATCTTCAATAACCTTAACCTTACTCTGGAATAACTTATCATCAATACCAGTTCCTCTGCCTGTAACCTCTGCAACAGGCTTTCCTGAAAACACCGCTATAATTGCGCTTGAAGGGGTTGTATTTGCAATACCCATATCGCCTGTGCCGAATATGTCATACCCTTTGTTTGCATATTCATCAGCAAGTTCAATCCCGACTTCAATGCACCTTTCAGCCTCATCACTTGTCATGGCAGGAGATTTACGGATATTCCTTGTGCCTCTTACAATTTTTCTCTGAATAAGCCCGTCAACATTGCCGAAATCATAATCAACACCAATATCCACAATTGCAACCTCACAACCTGTATGTCTTGCGAGGACATTTATTCCGGCGCCGCCCCTTAAAAAATTTAATACCATCTGAGGGGTAACCTCTTTTGGAAATGCAGATACACCCTCATCTGCAACACCATGGTCGCCCGCAAATATAAATATGACCTTTTTATTTATCACAGGGTTTAAGTTCTCTGCAATCGCCGCTACCCTCTTTGCAAATTCCTCAAGTCTTCCAAGACTCCCCTGCGGTTTTGTAAGATTATCCAGATGTTTTTGTGCCTTTTCATAAAAAGATTCATCTATTGGTTTAATAGCATTGAGCGTTTGCTGAATGATGCTCATCTATCTCCTCCCGAAATAGTCTTCATGTTTAAAAACCTGCGGTTCGCCTTCACGAAGAACATCAGCATCAACAACCTCTCCAATAAAAAGCGTATGGTCTCCTGCAGGATAGGTTGATACAAGTTTGCAATCAATATATGCAATAGCATCTTTTAATATAGGCGACCCTGTTACCCTTGTCTCGTATTCAATGCCCTTGAATTTATCTACCTTTCTTCCGCTCTTTGTGCCGAAGTGTTTGCCTATATCTATCTGCCTTTCATCAAGAATATTTACTGCAAAGACTTTGCCCTCTTTCATAAGTTCATGAGAATATCTCCCAAGACCCACAGCGACCATAACAAGAGGAGGGTCAAAAGACACCTTTGAAACCCACGCAGCAGTCATGCCATTGATTTTGTCCTTTGCCTTTGTTGTTATAATATATACGCCGTGTGTGAGTTTAGACATTGCAGCATTTATATCTGACATAACGATACCTCAATCTATTTTATTTTCAACGGAATCCCGCTGACCACAAAATATACATCATCTGATGCTGCTGCTATCCTCTGGTTTGCAAGTCCTATAATGTCTCTGAACTTCCGGGCAAGTTCATTATCAGGGACTATACCTAGCCCTACTTCGTTAGATACGATAATAATATTTGCTTTTGAGTGTTTGCACGTAGAAATTAAATTAACAATAATTTTTTTGAGTCTGGAGTCTTTCATCAATAGATTAGAAATCCATAGTGTAAGGCAGTCCAGCAGGATAACATCACATCTCTTATTTTTTTTGACTGCATCAATTACATTTATCGGCTCTTCAATCGTAGTCCAATTATTACCCCTTTCTTTTTTATGCTTCTTAATCCTTTCAGCCATCTCTTCATCAAAAGGCTCTCCTGTTGCAAGATAGAGTTTTCTGCCATTCATTGATTCTGCCAGTTTTAAGGCATATTTACTCTTTCCGCTCCTGCACCCGCCGGTAACAAAAATCAGTCGTGAGTCGCGGGGCGAAGGTTGAGGGTCTTTTTTTGAACTTTGAACTTTGAACTTTGAACTTTTAATCTTAATACTCAATCCCCTTCCTCGCCTTTATACCATTATCAAAAGGGTGCTTAATCTTCAGCATCTCTGTAACATAGTCTGCCATCTTTACAAGTTCAACAGGTGCGTCCCTGCCTGTGAGAATAATCTCAAGTTTTTCAGGCTGTTGCATCAGAAATGCTATGATTTCGTTTACATCAATCCAGCCGCCGTTTATGACGCTGTTTATCTCATCAAGGATAAGCAAATCTATATCATTGATTTTCTTCCTGACCTGTTCAAAGGTCTCTGTAACAGAGTCTTTAATCTTCTTATCATCCGCTGTTTGTTTTGTGAAAATAGGATGCCTTACATCTGAACGGATAAGTTCTATTTCCGGGATGCACCTTCTTATGATTTCCTTTTCACCTGATGCTGCATCATCCTCTTTAAAAAACTGGACAAAGAGCACCTTCATCCCCTGCCCTGCTGCACGAACAGCAAGACCAATTGCAGTGGTTGTTTTCCCCTTGCCTTCGCCTGTGTATATGTGAATTAGACCCTTTTTCATTTTATGTCCAACGGATTAAGTGTAAAATCTAAGATATATATATACGCACCATTGACAATTGAAAATTGACAATATTCAATCTTCATATTGTCCATTTATTGTACTGTGGGTTTGCATTTGTTTTAAATAACAGGATGGATGAATTCTTTATCTGCAACTTAATAAATGCAAAACATACCCTTTTATTTTTCTTTCTTAATGTTCAAGAGGGTCTCTTCGTATATATTCTTACGCGGCCCGATTGCAACAATTTCAATCTGATTCTTTTGACGGGTTCTATAAATTATTCTGAACCTGCTTACACGAAAACTCATCAGCCCTGATAGTTCATCCTTTAATGCCTTGCCTGAATCTGGATTGGATAATATTGCCTGCAAGGATAACTTGATTTTTCTCTTTAAATTTAAAAGAGGATGCATGCTGCGTACAAGTTCTGCTATCTCATCAGGGACTTTTAGTTTATACTTCATCTATTTAATTATCTCAATAGTTCCTCAAGCGTATATAGATGCGCCTTCCTGCCTTCTAATGCTTTCAAACCTCTTTTAATTTCATCCATCAATGCCTTATCTGAACGGACAGCAATTGTCTCTTTCCAACTCTCAAATTCATCGGTACTCACTAACACAGCAGCAGGCGAACCATTTTTTGTAATTACCACCTCCTCATCGGTAGCCCTGATCATTTCCACCAATCCGCTTAACTTCATCTTTGCCTCTGATAATGACAATGTCTTCATATTAAATAGCCTCCTTTCTGGTCAACCAGAATTAAGACCATAATAACAGCACATTGCCTAAACTGTCAAGATACGAAAAATGGACCGGTGGTTACCCTTTCCTCTCAAATGAAAGACCCGCAAGGAGTGTCATGATAAGCGAGAATGCCAGAATAGCGCCTATATCAAAGATAAGAGGAAATTCTGCGCCAAGCGGAGGAGGCATGGAAACAAGAAGCACATGTTTGAATGCATCTATGCCGTAACTCAATGGGTTTATAAATGTCAGATATTGAAGCATAAGCGGGAGTTTATTTACAGGGTATAACGCACCGCTTAAAAAGAACATGGGCAGGACTATAAAGTTCATTATGACATTAAAACCTTCAAGGGATGTAAGGTATGATGCTATTACAAGCCCCATCGCAGTTATTGCAAGGGATAGCAACATTATTAAAAGTAACATCGCTGCAAACTGGTTGATTGAAAGGCTGAACCCGAGTAGCGGTGATACAAAGAGGAGTATCATCCCCTGAAATACCGAAAGTGCTGTACCACTCAAAAGTTTTCCAAGTACAATCGTGAGTCTTGATATTGGCGCAACCAGCATCTCCCTTAAAAACCCGAACTCCCTGTCCCACACAACAGATATTGTTGAGAAGATTGAACTGAAAAGTATTGTCATGCCTATTATTCCGGGGAGTATGAACTGCTTGTAACTTATATCAGAGGGCATGTTTACCATGCTTGTAAACCCAGCGCCGACAATAAATATCCAGAGGAGGGGACGGGAGATTGTAACAAGGAGCCTCCCTCTTTGCCTGAAGAACCTCTTGAACTCCCTGATTATGATTACATATATCGCCTTATAAGAAAGCACAGTTATCCTCTTTTTCTTATCCTGAAAAGTTCGCTGCCCTTGTTGTTATTATCTTCTCTTATCTCCCTGCCTGTCAGGTTTATGAACACATCGTCAAGTGTAGGCTTTTTTAAATTTATTGAAAGTATCTCAGTAGTCAATGCTTCAAATATCTTTGGTATAAATTTTTCGCCTGATTCAACATTAAGTGCAATCCCGTCTTTGAGTCGTGCAGCCCTTATGTCAAATCCCCTCTCTATCTCATCAAAAGCCTTTGCATCATCTGATGTCTTTATGTAAACAGTATCACCCCTTATCTTCTTCTTAAGTTCATCAGGTGTGCCGCAGGCAATAATATTGCCGTGGTCTATTATCGCAATCCTGCTGCAGACCTCTGCCTCATCCATGTAGTGTGTCGTCATAAATACTGTGATGCCTTCTTTTCTTCTAAGGTTGTCTATAAATGCCCAGATATTCATCCTTGTCTGCGGGTCAAGTCCCAGAGTCGGCTCGTCAAGGAACAACACCTTTGGTCTGTGGAGTAGTCCTCTGACTATCTCAAGCCTCCTCTTCATACCTCCCGAAAAACGTCTGACAAGGTCATCCTTCCTGTCGTATAATTCCACAACCTGAAGCACCTCTTTAATACGCTCCTCAGTCTCTTTCCGTTTCATGTTGTAGAGATAACAGTGGAATTTAAGATTCTCGTAGGCTGTAAGGTCATTGTCAAGTGTTGTTTCCTGAAATACAAGCCCGATGGACGCCCTCACATCTGACGATTTTTTTTTACAGTCATAGCCATTGACAATTGCAGTGCCATCCGTTGCTGAAAGGAGTGTGCAGAGTATGTTTATGGTTGTAGTCTTGCCTGCACCGTTTGGACCGAGAAAACCGAATAATTCGCCCTGCCTTACCTCAAACGATATTCCGTTTACAGCAGTTATGCCGTTGTATTTTTTTACAAGATTTTGAACTTGAATGATAGACATTGCACTATGACCCTTGACCGCGCCCAGGGGGCACCCGCATTGACCCCTCTTTTTGTGCTTCAAGTAGCACCGCTTTCAGCGGTACCTTCTTTTCCCTTGCAATCTTTTTGCAGTCTTCATATTCAGGCTGGATATTTACTGCCTTGCCGTTGAAATACGAAACCTTCACATTTATTTTCCCATATTTTGTAGCAACTTTTTCTATCTTCCTTTCAAGGCAGTGCCTGTCAACAGGATATATCCTTATGCCTATGGATGATGTCTCTCTGAAGATTATCTCAAGTAGTTTATCTTTTTTATCTTCTTCACACAGGCAATTTAATAGGACGGCAGGTCTTCCCTTTTTCATCTGTATTGGTGTTAAAAATACATCCAGCGCACCTTCATTAAATAGTTTTTCCATGACATATTCATAAATCTGCGGGTTCATATCATCAATATCAGTTTCAAGCATAATGAGCCTTTCCTCTTGACCGCACCCAGAGGGCACCCGCCCTGACCCTTGACCCCGCTGAGCGGGGTGACCCTTTATTTCCCCTATGATGATACGAAGTAAATTTGGAATCTCCTTAAAATCATTGTCTCCAACACCGTAACCTGTCATACATATAACCATATCAGGCATGTTTCCGAAATCCTCTGCAAGTGTTTTTATAATCGCTGCACCTGTAGGTGTGGTAAGTTCATGCTTTATATCACTGCGTTCAACAGGCACATCTTTTAAAATTTCAAACGTTGCTGGTGCAGGGACTGGCATCATGCCATGAGAGGTTTTGACTGTACCAGAGCCAAGAGGAGGTGGCGAGGCATAAACTTTATCAATACCAAGTTCGCATATGCCTATTGCTGTCCCTACAATATCTACTATAGAATCAACAGCACCCACTTCGTGAAAATGAACATCATTGACTTTACAGTTATGCACCTTTGCTTCAGCATGCGCAATTCTTGAGAATATTTTTAAACTTAAACTCATAACCTCTTGTTTAAGTTTACTCTTTTCAATCATATTTTTTATATCAAGGTATGTCCTGTGATTATGCCCTTTTCCAACCTTTACATTAAAATTTGTGCCTGTAATAGAGTGCCTTTTGTCCTTATTTACATTAAGGGTATAATTTTTAAGCGGCAGTTTTTTCACTTCCCTCTTTAAAACACCAAGGTCAAGTCCAAGGTCAAGTAAAGCGCCGACTACCATATCTCCGCTTATGCCTGAAAAACAGTCAAAATACGCTATTTTGCTCATCTGAAAATACCTTTCTGTCCCGCTTAGCGGGATCTGCTGCTGTCTGCCCTGCTGGCAAACCGTCTGGGCTGGAGGCTTTTAGAGGCTACGGGTTTGCAGGCGGGGCAGACAGCAGCAGCAAAACTAGCAAGATTTTTATCCAAAATTGATGGTTTTCCATCAATTTTTGTGACTGAAAGTCATGTCGGTTTCATTATCATCTCTTCCTGTTTATTAAACTCGCTGCATATCCAGCGCCAAATCCGTTGTCTATATTAACCACAGTTACACCCGATGCACATGAGTTGAGCATTGCAAGGAGTGTTGTTATTCCGCCTAGATTTGCGCCGTAGCCAACGCTTGTCGGCACAGCAATAACAGGCCTTGAAACAAGCCCGCCTACAACAGAAGGGAGCGCCCCCTCCATCCCTGCCGCAACTATTAAAACATTTGCCTCAAATAACTGTTCTTTTTTATGCAGAAGCCTGTGGATGCCTGCAACACCAACATCATAAAGTGTTTCTACTTCATTGCCCATAATCTCTGCTGTTACTCTTGCCTCTTCAGCAACAGGTATATCCGAAGTCCCTGCACTTATCACTAAAATCCTGCCTTCGCCCCTTATCTCAATCGGATGTGATTTTATAACAATAGTCCTTGCAGCATCATTATAAACTGCCTTCTTAAAAATCCTTTTTAATGCCATTGCCTTTTCAGCATTAACCCTTGTTATAAGGATATTCTCTTTCTTTTCGTGCAGCCTTTTTGCAATAGTGATAACCTGCTCTTTGCTTTTACCCTCGCCGAGGATTACTTCAGGAAACCCCTGTCTTAAAGACCTATGGCTGTCAAGTATTGCAAAACCTATCTCTTCAAAAGGGAGGGTTTTAAGTTTTTCCATCACAGTATCAACATCAATTTCACCTCTCTTAAAATTCAATAAAATTTTTTTCAGACTAACAGGATTCATAATTATACCTCTGTATTAAAGGCGGATATTTGCAACATCCATCACAAGCACGGGGTCCCCTTCCCCTGTTACTGTAAAACCTGATATGCCCCGCATACCTTGCAGCACAGCTGGCAGCGGCTTTATATATACATCAAAAACACCCTTAAATCCATCAACTAAAACACCAAACTTCTTGTCAGGATGGTTGATTACAACTATATCAATTATATCCCCTAATCCCTTACAAGGGACATTAAATATCTTACTTAAATCAAAAACAGGTATATCCATATCCCTGTATAAAACTGAAATACCGTTTTCTGTACTCTTTATGTCGGACATCTGGATTTGCAGCGCAGACTCAACCCTTGTAACAGGGAAACATAATAGCATATCGTTAATATACACCATCAGCACTTTTATTATTGCTGCTGTAAACGGTATTTTAAGTATAAACCTTGTACCTTTATTAATTACAGACTTTATCTCAAACCTCCCCCCTATTGCCTCAACGTTTTTCTTGACAACATCCATTCCAACACCCCTGCCTGAAATATCAGTAACCTCTCTTGAAAGACTTAGACCCGGCAAACATATAAGCGAAAGGACTTCCTCTTCACACATACCTTCAATCTTTTCTGCTGATACACCCATTTCTACTGCCCTTTCCTTCACCCTCTGATGGTCTATACCCATGCCGTCGTCAACTACTTCTATAGTAACAAAATCACTCTCTCTTGATGCCGTAATCTTTATCTCTCCTTTTCCTGGTTTCCCTCGTTTTTCCCGCTCATCAGGTGTTTCAATGCCGTGGTCTATTGCATTCCTTATTAAGTGGACAAGCGGTTCTCCTATTGCATTAAGCACTGCCCTGTCAACCTCTATATCAACGCCGTGCATAGAAAATTCAACATCCTTACCTCTGCTCATTGAAATATCACGGACGATAAGCGGAAGGTTTTGCATTAAATCTTCAAGAGGTATCATCCTTGCAGAGACTGTTGTCTCATACATCTCTAAAATTGTATTGTTGAGCACATGGATATGCTCCGAAAGTTCAAAATTGTGCATCTCATTTGCTATCTCATGTATTCTGGATTTTATCCTCAGAAATTCACCTATATCAGCAATGAGGGTATCAAATATACTGGCATCAACTCTCACAGTAGTTGGAAGGATGAGAGAGAGAGCCTGTCTTACCTTCTGCGGTCCATGTTTGGCAACTTTTTTCTCTACACCGCCTTTAAGATGCATATCTATCTCATCTAAGAGGGGACTCAGGTCTGCCTTCACAGGTCTGTCATCAGATACAGTTTCAAGCATAATTCCGAGCACAGCCGAACCTTTTAACAACGTATCGGTTACCCCCTGACTCAAAGGCAGTACATTCTGTCTCATGGCATCAAGAAGTCCTTCCAGTTTGTGACACAAAATAGTTATGGGTTCATACCCCATTGACGCAGCCATGCCCTTTACTGAATGAAACGACCTGAATGCACTGTCTGTATTTTCAGTGTCCTCTGCAGGTTCCTTCCCGAGGCTCAAAAGTCTGTTATTGATATTCTTGAGATGTTCTCCGGATTCCTGCAAGAATAATTTTTTATATTTGGAGGTATCCATGAAAAGATATTTAATGATAAACAGGAGAGAAGACGGACAAAGTAATATTACACTCCCTGACAGCCTTTTCTACACCTTCAATAATCTGACTGCAATCAAGGAGCCTTATGCTCACATCATCCATGGTTATAATTGCCTTAAAGTAGTCATTCTGACTTACAGGGGAAATATCTCCCTTTGCTATATCCTCCTTCCATAAAAAATACATATTCCCGGCGCCTACTGATACACCTATTGTGGTATTCCCCTCCTCTATAATAACAACCCTGTATGGTGGTTCACTCTTTACACTGTGCAGTCTAATAAGTGCAGAAAGTTCTGCAACTGTTATCAATTCACCATGTCGGTTTATGATACCCAGGATGAGGGGCAAGGATATGGGCAGCGGTAAAAACCTTTCAACCTCTACAATATCTTTTATTGAGGCAACATCTATCCCGATATGCTCGCCTGCTAAATTGAATATCAGTTTATCTCCATAATTTATCATTCGCTTCACCTGCTGATAATTGGACATACCCTGCCTCCGGCAGGTCTATTATGGGTTCATATGACTTTAATACTTTAAAACCATCGACCATCTCCTTCAGTTTGCGGGAGAGTTCTGAAAGTTTCTCTGCTGATACAAAAACCTCGTCAAGGGACTTTCTGTGATTATCCATAACAGCGTCAGCCTCCTTTGTTGCTGAAACATTATCCCTTGCGACATTTGCGACAGCCTCTATGGCATGAGCAGCGTTCACAGCGCTCTCGGACTGCCTCTGTGTCAGTTTCAGTATTAAATCTATCTTGCCCGTAACCTCATTGGTGAATATATTTATATCTTTCAGAAAATCTTTTATTTTATGTGTATCCGACCTTCCTTCACTGACAAAAGATGTGCCTTCTATGAAGGCAGTAACAACCTTTCCAGACTCCTCCTTAACATCCTTGACAATTAAGTCAACCTCCACAATACTTTTATTTGTCCTTTCTGCAAGACGTCTTACCTCTTCAGCGACCATTGCAAAACCCCTGCCGTGTTCTCCTGCCCTGGACGCCTCTATGGTGGCATTAAGTGCAAGGAGGTCTATCTGCCTTGATATGTGGGTTATCACATCCAGTATTTTGGGGATGTTATTCATCCTGTCACTTAACGCCAGCATCATGTTCTTCGACTCCTCTATCCTCTGGAATACAGCCTCCATCTTTTCAATGACAAACGAAGACAGTAGTGCCCCTTCCTGCACTATATTATTTGCCCTTGAAGCTGACAGAGATGCATCCCGTGCACTCGCTGCAACCTCTTCAGCAGACTGCGACATATCTTTTACAATCCCTGTTGTCTTATCAAGATGCTCTGCCTGTTCTACAGTACCCGCAAATATCCTTGAGGTGCTGCTGCCCAGGTCAACCACTGACTGGCGTCCTGTATTCACAACTGCATGGAGACCTTCGGATGATTCAGAGAGGCTTGATGCACTCTCATGTATCTGCCCGACAAGTGTTTTCAGGTTCCTGTGCATCATTTCGAGCGCCTCTGCAAGGTCAGATATCTCGTCCATGAAAATCTTCTTAAGGTGGATACGGCCCGGGTGTGTAAGGTCGCCCCTGCTTATTTCATCTGCTATAGATGTGAGATTCTGGAAGTCCCTGCTGAACCCCCTCGTAAAAAATGAACCGAATATTAAGCCGATTACTATTGCAGCTAAAAATGTCACAGTCACCCTCAGCCACTCCGGCATATCAAACCTGTCTATAATAAATGGAGCAAATGCTGTTGCTGCAACCACTGCAATAAACCCAAAGATAAATTTATATCCTATATCAATTCTGATTTTCATACGATTTGAAATGCTCAAACCCTTCATTGAATATTTTTAATTCTGCCCCTTCTTTATCAATGACCTTTAACCCTTCTTCTATTTGCACCATTTCACCTATTGCGGTTATCGGAAGGTTCACCTCTTTTGAGAGTTCTTCTATCATAGTCTTCATATCAGGCGGCGCAGTAAAGAGGAGTTCGTAATCTTCACCGCCTGTCAGAGAAAGCATAATGCCATCAGGGTTATTAATAATATGCCTTTTCATGGCTGTTGACAAGGGGATTTCTGATACATACACCCTTGCGCCAACTCCGCTCTCATCTGCCAGGTGTCTTAAGTCAAGGATTAGTCCGTCGCTTATATCTGTCATTGCTGTAGCAATTTTTCTCTCCGCGATGAGCCTGCCTTCTTTTACACGGGGTACAGGGTCTATATGCTCCAGCATGGCGTCCCTCATAAAAGGGTCTGTTACAGGCTTATCCCCCCTCGCCTTCCATATCTTTAGACCCAGTGCAGAATCTCCAAGAAATCCTGTTGTGTATATTATGTCGCCTGGTTTTGCACCGTGTCTGTAGACCACCTCCGCTGTCAGTGCCTCACCGATTACAATCACCTCAACAATAACACCGCCATTGGACGATGAAGTATTGCCTCCTATAAGCGGCATGCTGAATTCATCAGCCCTTTCCTTAACACCCCTGTAAAACAAGTCCATAAATTCTGTTGATATATTACCCGGAACCGCAACAGATGTAAGAAGGAATTTTGGCATACCACCCATTGCTGCTATATCACTTAAAGAAACACTTACAGCCTTCTTACCAAGGAGATACGCAGGCACATATAACAATGAAAAATGTATCCCTTCAAGCAGCATGTCAGTGGTTGTGAGGAGGCATCTGCTGTCATCCAGTCTTGTGACAGATGCATCATCGCCTATCCCTTTTATGACATCAGGAGAGTCCGTCTTAAACTGCCTCAGTATCCTTTCTATCAGTTTGAATTCACCCAGTTCCCTGATTTCCATTTTATCCTGCCGCTGCACCCGCTCTCTTATTCCTCTTGAACAATGTCATGATGTGTTTCCGTGCCGGCACAGTTTTCTTAATTTTCTTTATGAGGGCAACCTTAAGTACATCGTCCATATGCCTGACGAGTATAAACTTCATCTTCTTCCTGATATCCTTCGGTATCTCCTCAAGGTCTTTCCTGTTGCGTTCAGGCACAATGATGGTTTTTATATTCGCCCTTAGTGCAGCGAGCGACTTCTCCTTTATTCCACCTATAGGCAAGATTCTCCCCCGAAGCGTTATTTCGCCTGTCATCGCTGCATCTTTACTCACAGGCATCTTGGTAAGCGTGGATATAAGTGCCGTTGCCATCGTAACCCCTGCTGACGGACCATCTTTAGGGATGCCGCCGGCAGGCACATGTATATGTATATCAATGTCCTTGTAAAAGTCAGGTTCAAGCCCAAGTTCCCCTGCCCTGCTCCTGGCATAACTCAATGCCGCCTGTGCAGACTCCTTCATTACATCACCGAGATGACCTGTAAGGGTTAGCGACCCCTTCCCCTTCATAATGCTCGCCTCAATAAAAAGGATCTCTCCTCCGACAGGTGTCCACGCAAGACCCGTTGCAACGCCTATCTCATCTCTTTCCTGTTCTTCATCAGGTGAAAACTTGGTAATACCCAAGAACTCATGCAGGTTGTCGTGTGTGACTGTAGCAAGTTCCTTTTCCCCCTCTGCAACCTTTCTTGCGACCTTTCTGCATATTGAGGCAACCTCCCTTTCAAGGTTCCTGAGTCCTGCCTCTTTTGTGTACTGCGAAATGACCTTCCTTACAGCCTCATCGGTTATCCTGAGAAGTCTTTTGTCCAGCCCGTGTTCTTTCAACTGCCTTTCTATGATAAACTTTTTTGCTATCTCAAGTTTTTCCTCTTCAGTATAACCGGCAATATCAATAACCTCCATCCTGTCCTGCAAAGCAGAAGGTATCGGGTCAAGGAGATTGGCGGTTGTTATAAACATAACCTTTGACAGGTCAAACGGGAGGTTCAAATAATGGTCGCTGAACGCAAAATTTTGTTCAGGATCAAGCACCTCTAGTAATGCCGAAGACGGGTCTCCCCTGAAGTCCGTGCCTAATTTATCTATTTCATCCAGCATGAAAACAGGGTTATTGCTCCCTGCCTGTTTTATACCCTGAATAATCCTGCCGGGGAGGGCGCCCACATATGTCCGCCTGTGCCCCCTTATCTCTGCTTCATCTCTTACACCACCAAGTGATATCCTGACAAACTTCCTCCCCATCGCCCTTGCAATTGACCTCCCAAGCGATGTCTTGCCAACACCAGGGGGGCCTACAAAACAGAGTATCGGTCCCTTTATTTTGTCTTTAAGTTTTCTGACAGCAAGGTATTCCAGTATCCTTTCCTTAACCTTTTCAAGGTCGTAATGGTCTTCATCAAGAATCGTCTTTGCCTTCTTAATATCCAGGATATCTTTTGTACTCCTGCTCCACGGGAGTTCAGTAAGCCAGTCAAGATATGTCCTGATAAGCGCTGCCTCTGCCGCGTCAGGGTGCATCATCTCAAGCCTGTCTGACTGTTTTAAAGCCTCCTTTTCAACCTCAGGAGACATCTTTGTCTTTTTTATCTTTTTCTTGATATCATCAACCTCTTCTGATATCTCTTCTATCTCACCCAACTCTGTCTTGATGGCACGCAGCTGCTCTCTTAAAAAATATTCCCTCTGGCTCTTGTCCATCTCCTCCTTTGCCTGCGACTGTATCTTTGCCTGCATAGTTGACACCTGGAGTTCTCTGACAAGATATTCATTGACCTTCTCAAGCCTCTGGAACGGGTCAATTGTTTCAAGGATTTTCTGTGCGTCTTCTACCTTCAAACCCAGATTTGAAACAACCAAATCAGCGAGCCGCCCCGGCTCCTGTATGTTGTCTATAATCATCATTATTTCGGGTGAGATAACCCTCCCGAGTGATGAGAGTTTCTCCAACTGCTCCCTGATATTCCGCATCATCGCCTCTATTTCAAGGGTAACCTGTGAGACTGTCACATCCTTGATTTTTTCGATGGAAACGATATAAGTCGGTTTCTCCTGCACATAGTTTTTAACCATTGCCCTTGAAAGTCCCTGCGCAAGTATCTTTACCCTGCCGTCAGGGAGTTTAATCATCCTGATTATAAGCCCGACAGTCCCTACAGTATAAAGGTCAGGGGGCTCCGGGTCCTCCTTCGTCATATCCTTCTGTGCTGCGATGAAAACAAGCCTGTCCTTTGCCAGCGCCGCATCAACTGCATTTATTGATTTCTCCCTCCCGACAAACAAAGGGACTATCATAAACGGGAAAATGACAACATCCCTTGTTGGCAGCAGCGGGAGGCTGTCAGGTATTATTATCTGTTCCTGTTCCTTAATCTCTGTACTCACTATTTATCCCCTCCATAAAATAACAGTTAGCAGTATGTATTTTGCCAACTGTCAACTGCAAACTACCAATTATTTATTCTATCGGTATCTTTTTAGACACTCCCCTTCTATCCTCAACATTCGGCAGTGTTATGGTTAATATCCCGTCTCTGTAAACTGCTTTAATCCTTGCTGAATCAACAGGCTGGTTAAGTTCTATAACCTTACAGAACCTTCCGAACGAACGTTCCATACATACAAAATTTATTCTCCTGGCGCTGAAACATTCGTATTTCAACGCCCTTATTGTAAGGATATTCCGCATGAAACTTATCTCTATCTCTTCCTTCCTCACACCCGGCAATTCAACCTCAATCACAATGCTGTCAGATGTAGAAAACATATCAACAACAGGCTCATGATTTATGTGTGATACATTAAATTCCGGCTCTCTAACCCGCACATCTTTCAGCAGGCAGTCAAATATACCACCCAGTTCCACAGGTATTGAGAGGTCTTTTTCACTCCTTGTTTTAGCCATAAAAAAACAGTAGTCAGAAGTCCAGACAAAAAACTTTAGACTGAAGACTTTAGTTTATGGTCTATGGTCTAAAGTCTATGGTCTATTCTGTCTTCTGTCTTCTAATATATTAGTCCCTTTAAAAATCTTTTAAAATCATCCTTGAGGTCATCCCGTTTAAGTGCATATGATACATTTGCCATTAAAAAACCAAGTTTATCCCCTGCATCATATCTTGTGCCTTCAAACTCAAGGGCATACACATCCTGCTCCTTTACTATTTTTCTCAAACCATCTGTCAACTGTATCTCTCCGCCTGCACCGTGCCTTGTTTTCTCAAGTGCATCAAATATCTCAGGGGACAATATATACCTGCCTATTATTGCAAGGTTTGAAGGCGCATCAGACGGATGCGGCTTTTCAACCATATCAAACACCCTGTAAAGCCTGTCCTTCACCTTCTCTGCCTTTATTATCCCATATTTGTGAACCTCTTTTTTTGGCACCCTCTGAACAGCAAGGATTGTTGCAGGGTATTTATTAAATACAGAAACCATCTGTTTCATAACAGGCACACGGCTGTCAATAACATCATCACTTAAAAAAACTGCAAAAGGCTCTCTGCCGACAAGGTTTTTGGCGCATAGGATTGCGTGCCCTAGTCCAAGGGGTTTTTTCTGGCGGGTGTATGAAAAATGAATAAGGTTTGATGCCTCCTGTATCATTTTTAAAACTTCTTTCTTCCCCTTTTCTTTCAGAAGCGACTCAAGTTCAAATGATATATCAAAGTGGTCTTCTATTGCAGTCTTGCCCATGCCTGTAATTATGATAATCTCCTCAAGACCTGACTTTTTCGCCTCTTCCACAGAATATTGTATAAGAGGCTTATCTATCAGAGGAAGCATCTCTTTCGGGATTGCCTTTGTTGCAGGCAGAAACCTTGTCCCAAAACCAGCAGCAGGAAAAACAGCCTTCTTAATATTCATTAAAACCTATCCTCCGATGGAAAAGATAATATGACCTTCTTGTATAAAAATCAATGGTTATTTAGCCCGCTTGTTTTCTTAAAACGTTTATGGTCAGATCTTTACTTTCGCAGGTTCTATGCCATAATTTTGGGCCATAATTTTGGGACAGTCTGCTGTCCCATTTTAGTTACCTTGCCTCAAAAACATCTTCTCATTTTCCTTTGGCGCAATCAATTGCGGCGATTGCTCATTGTTATAGACTTTTCTTGCTATCCGTTCCACTTGAGGTTTGATGTAGTTAAAGAGTTCTCCTATCTCTACTGCCCCGTCTCCATTTGCATCGCCCTCGCCTTTTATTCCTTTCAGCATAAAGTAAGTGAATAAGCCATGCCCTTTTTCTTCATATGTGGAACTTATCTGTTCCCCTGATGAGGCTGAAAGGACTGCTACTTTTGAAGGGATTGCCAAACTCTCCATTGTCATTACCAATGGCCTTGCGCCTTTTGCGAGAACGCTCCTGCCGCCTGCTCCTGAAAAACACGAATCAAGGGCAACGATTATCTCCTTTGCCTGCAATTTGCCAAGATTGTCATAGAGCCTCTTCAATGAATATCCGGTCTCGGCAATGAATGACGGGTCTCCGTCGTAAGGCACTAAGAAGGCGTCCCCTGTCTTCACATTCGGCGCGCCGTGTCCTGAATAATAGATAAATACAGAACTGTCTTTTTCGACATTATTGAAAAGCCACTTTTCAAAATATTTCTCAAAATCGCTCTTTGCAGCATGCTCATTCGTAAGCGTAACAACATTCTCTTCTGGATAGCCCATTACCTTTGTGAGATATTCTGTCATTGTCTTTGCGTCAGCTACCGCATAATCAGCCTTTGGAAGCTTCTGACGATAGTTCTCAATACCGATAACAATGGCATAGGAGTTTTTGTTTGGCTTTGCTTTTATTGAAGGAAGTTCATCAACATCGGATTTGATTGTTGGTTTTTCAGTTATGGAAGGCATAGTTTCTTTTACCTTTCCATAGCGATTCTCCATTCCATCCATAATCATTTTTGCTATAAAAGTATGTCCTCGCTCTTGTGCCAGTTGCAAAGCATTTTTGTTATAAGATTCTATTAAGTTATCCTTCGTTTTAATTTCGACATCCGCACCTCTTTCTAACAAAAGTTTTACGGTACTGACATGACCCTCATATGCTGCATGTATCAACGGTGTCCAGTTGCGATAATATGCAAAATTGGTTGTGGAATTTATATCAGCACCTCTATCCAGTAACGCCTTTACTATTTCGGTTTTCCCTATCGATGACGCAGTTAGTAAAGGAGTCCAGCCCATATAACCCTCATTTATATCAGCACCTCCATCGAGCATGTCTGTAACTTTTTTAATGTCCCCGCGAATTGTTGCATCATACAGTGGTGTTGTCGCACACCCTGTCATCGCTATGCCCACAAGCAGAATAAAGATTACACTGATTAAAGAAAACAAATTACCCTTGATTTTCATAACCCCACCTCCTGAAAACTATTTTGAGGTATCACTCTTCAACCCTTCCAGTTTTCTACTTTTAAATTTTCTATTCGACCAAAATGACTTGTATTATCAGTAACCATAACGAGATTGTTAGAGAGGGCAATGCCGGCAATTAAAATATCTATATCATCTATCAGATTGCCTGACTTTTTAAGAGTTGAATATATCTGACAGGAAAATGTAATGCTTGATTTATCAAGATTGATAATATCTGCGAGCTCACAGAACTTTTCGAACTCGGCGATTCGTTTGTTTGCATTTATACTCTTGAGTCCGCTGACAATTTCATAGTAGGAGATTATAGAAATGACTAT
>MGPS01000044.1 GCA_001797495.1 Deltaproteobacteria bacterium GWC2_42_11 | reverse complement strand
GTTAACTTCGTTGCCATTAAAACCTTGTATATGTTCAAATGTTTTAAATAGTTTGCCTGTGGATATATTCCATATATGGATAGGGGCGGGGCCTCTTACTCTTCCAGAAAGACCACGTTCAATAGTAGGGTGAGAAGTATATTCGCCTGTAACAGCATATTTATTATCAGGTGAAATTGCCACTGATATTATTTTCCCAGACTCATTCTTGAGCTTGAGAATTTGGACTCCCAGTGTCAGGTCCCAGAGCCTCAGTGATGATTTCCCCTTATCAAAATACACTGAACCTCCATTATCGCCTGTAAGGAGATATTGCCCGTCGCGAGAAATCGTAAGCGCCTCAATACCAAAGGCCTCTTGTTTCAGTTCCATCTTTATATCGCTTTGCCTCAAAGAAATTTCTGGGATGATAGTCGCCGCGCACGAGGCAAGAAAAAGAATTGAAAGAACAGATAAGATTCTCGGCAGGGTTATTTGTTTGAATGTTTTCATCTCGCCCTCCTCTAAAGTCATTTATTCTTTATAACAAATGCTGGCCGGTCTGGAAATTGCCATTCTATTTTACCGGCAGCTTTCTGATACGATATTCTGGGGGGCAGTCTTGGGGTCAAATCTTTTGTTTTGACAATTCATATAGCGTCTCTCTGCCTCCCTTTACTTTGTCAAATTGAAAGATTTGACCCCTTTTGCTGCTGAGGCAGCGGACAATTTTTACGACGAGCCGTATGTTCACCGATACGGTGAGGAGTAAAAATTGTCCGATAACGAAGTCGGGGTACCCAAGCGAAGCTTGGGTCGGGCAAATCGCAGGGTTGTAAAATAGCGAGGTTTTTAATCGCTATTTTACGGTGAAACCCTCATGCCGACAAGCTTGTCCCGTTATGGAGCTAAACGGGATTGGCACAATGGAGCATGAAAACATCTATTTTCCTGTCTTCACTACCGTATTCCCCTCAAAAAACTCTGATGCCTGCTGCTCCTTGCCGCCCTCAGTCTCCTTAATCTTAACACCCCTTGTCTTTTCTCCTATATCCTTTGCCTTTGTTTTTACCTGATATACCCCGCCCTGTGCCACAATATTTATATCACCGAGTTGCGATGTGCTTGCATACACGATTATATTTTCTTCTCCGAACGGTGGACTTACCTCCAGTTCAAATCTATCATTTCCTGATGGTATCTCATAAACAACCCCGCCGTTAAAATAATTATCCTGCCTGTATGGATTGGGAAGGAGTTGCAAGATACTTCCGTCTGCATCCTTATAAATCACCCGTGCATAAAAAGGCTTGTTACTTTTTACATAAATCTTGATTTTGCCTCCCTGTTTATATTCCTTTTTATCTGTCCAGACATTGACGCTGAGAGGCGCAGAAGGGTCATCAGCGACCTGATTAGACTTCGCAACCTTTTCCATCGCCTTTTCATCAGGTATAACTTCTGCCTTGATTTTTATCTTGAAGCAGTCTCCCATTGCGGCATCTTTATACCAGCCTTTTTCAAGTTCCTGAATGACTTTTATAGCGGCATCCGCATACGCTTCAATAATGTCTTTTTCAAGTTGATAGTCCTTAACCTGTGTCTCACTTTTTATGCGGGTCAATACAAACTCTGCTGCCTTTCTTTTTGCATCAGCAACTGCAGTCTGCTCAGCCTGCTTCCTCGACTTATCCTCGCCCATGCACGCATAGCCTTCGGATTCCGTGATGGTAGATTGAGCGGCATAGAGCACTCCGCAAGACAGCAACACCCATATAAAGCAAAATGAAAAAGACAGCCTTTTCATAATTTCCTCCTCTTTATGTCTAAATTGCCCTTCTTTTTGAACATGCATAGCGAGCGTTAGAGAGCGAATAGTAAATCCTTTTCCCCTTACATGAGAGCCTGAAAGGCTCAACGGTTTGACTTTAACACAACATTATCTTGAAAATCCTCCACTGCATAAAGACATCACGCTTTTTATTTTGTCACAGCAATCGGGAAATCGGGTATTGTCTTTGGTTTTGAAGTCGTTGGTGTTTGCGTCCCTCTGGTTAATTCTTTCACACGCTCCGAAATATATGCATCTAGCATATTTACCGTAACCTTCCCCTTGCCCATGAAATCCGCTTTTCCGCCTAAACCTTCAACCAGCGCCTTTGTGAATGCACCGTTACCCCACTCCTCTTTTTCCTGCGAATACTGCCTGCCTGTTGATGATGCAAATACAACAGCGCCCCTTTCGGCGCTTGCAAGTTCATTCACAATAGCAGTAATATCCGCCGCGCCGCGCCGCGTCCCCATAATATTGCCTGAATGACAGGTATCCAGAAATACAATAGTCTTTCCTGCAAGCGAATCCACAGTGGTGAGGATATCTGAGAATATAACCCCTGTACGTTTAAGTTTTTCTGTATTGGCATTTGCAGGCAGGAAATAGAATGTGCCTGTGGGGTCGTTCACACCATGCCCTGCAAGAAATATCATTGCAACATCTTTGCTTGTTGTCTCTTTTGCAAGCCAGTCAAGACCATCAAGTATTTCATCCTTCGTAGCCTTTTCATTTGTAAGAACTTTAACCACTACATCGCGGTACAGACCATTTTTCTGTTTCACAACAGAATCTGCAAAGTCTTTTGCATCTTTTGCAGCAAGTCCAAGTGTCAAAGTTTTATCCTCGTATTTGCTTATGCCAATTGAAAGGACATAAAGTTTAGGCTTTATTATGAACTCATCCTTTTTTGTTTCGCCTCGCCACTTAATCTTTATACTCACAGGCTCGCTTGCAGAATATTTGTTCTCTGCAATTATGGAGATTTCTGAATCCTTCTCCGGGACTGCAACCTTAATATCCCTTATATCCTCACCCTTTGGTACGATTGCAACCCCCCTTTGTGTCTCTGCAGGTCTTCCATCCAACAGCACTTTTATGCCGGTAACAGGTTCTCCTGATGGCGTGCGGATGGCAAATCTGACTGTAATATCAGTGGATGAAACTGCTACCCCGTCTGCCGGTGATATGATATTGACAACAGGGGGAAGCATCCTGTTTAAAGAGACCTCCTGTGCTTTTCTGCCCGATTCATCATTTGCAAAACGGATCGCTTCAGACTCGTCTGTTGTTATAAATATCTTTGCCACCACATCGGGCCTGTAATATGTTGCCCTGAACCTTGATATGGGGAAGAAATCCGCAGCATTGTCCTTTCCGTTATTTATGTGCCAGCCTATTATCTCATCTGCACCTGGTGATGCATCATAGTAACCCGAAGGTGTCCACATAACCCATCTCTTCTTGTCATTGTGAGGAAACAGTGCAAGTATCTCCTTGCCGTCCCTCATCCTGTACCACCTTATCGTCCCGTCACTGAATGCAGCCACTGCTACTTTTCCATTGCCAGAAATGTTTACACCCCATGTCGCACCCGGTGTAGAGACACTCCATATCTCCCTGCCGTTCCTGTCAAAAAGATATATGTGCCAGTCTGCGCCGAGGATAAAACTCTGCCTGTCAGGTGATATGGCAAAACTCCTGGATGTCTCATGCTGGTCAAGTTTCAAAACCTTACCGTTTATCTTTGGACTGAAATTGAATTTCCAGTCAGTAATGCTCATGCCTGTGACAGATGTAACAGGTGGGGAGAGAATTGTTGAATACTGGCTGAGGAGCGTTGCATCCAGTAAGCGGTCAGGTATTGAAAAACGGGCAGGGGAATTACCCCACAGTTCATAGCCGAACTGAATCCCAGAACCATCATTGGAAACAAGGAAGCCGTCATAATTATCCCTGTAATCAGCGATATATGAAGTCTTGTAAAATATATTCTGGTCGCCAGAGTTGTATATACCAAAACCCGGGTCATATGCACTGAATACGATACCCCTGTTGTTCAGCGGGAGGATGTGCATAATACTGTTTGCTGCAGCAGGAAGGTCAATATGTTTCCCCTTCCCCTCGTCCCACCATTTACGGATTATGAATTTCCAGACACCGTTCATATTTTTGGGGTATGTCCCGCCTGCGTAAAGATACCTGCCGTCCTGCGACCATGAAATGGCAAAGCCCAGATTCCTGTCTGTAAGGTCAGATGTATCTGCTGTATCGGGGGAGTAAAGATAAGTCAGGAGCCGGGGGTCAGGAGTCGAGGGTCCTGAGTCAAGGACATCTACCTTTGTGGAATCATCAAACCCGACTGCGACCTTTGTGCCATCGGGTGAAAAACTGACAGCGAAGGGTCTGTTTCCTCCCTGCGACCTTTTCTTTGCAATCAGTTTGAAGTTCCTGTCGTAGAGGCGTATAAAACCATCATCCGAAGTAGTGACAAGTCTGCCGTATACATCAAAATCGCATCCATTGCTATTGTTAGCATAGTCCCTGTCTTCAGCCATAAGTGAATAGTCTGATGTGCGGTAGACACGGACACCGTTGTTTCCGCTGAGTGTGGCTGCAATAAATTTCCCGTCCTTGGAATAAGAGAGGTGATAGACTATGTTCTGGAGTCCTGTTATCCTCCTTATAAGGACGCCGCTCTCACGGTCAAAGAAATAGATATATGCAGCACCGTCCCATTCCCATCCTGTCCAGCCTGCTGCCGCAATCGTTCTGCCATCAGGCGACATTGTAACCGCATATATCGCACCCTCATTCCCCTCACCTATCGGAGGCCTTAATACCTTTATCAGTCTGCCTGTGGATAATTCCCACAACCGTACTGTCTTATCCTCGGAGCCAGTAACCAGATAGCGGTTTTCTGCATCAATGCCTACCCTCCTTATTGTAGCAGTATGCATCCCTGTCTCTATCTTTAAGATAGGGTCTTTGGGAATGTCTGCAGCGTATGCTGCACTGCTTTCCAGAATAAACCCTATAACCATAAACCCAAGCAATGACCCTAATGAAAATATCTTCTGTCTTTTCATATACACCTCCCTAAATACCTCTCCTTTTCGCTGAATATGCATCCGCAATACTGCTGGCGATAGAGTCCCATATCTTTTGACTCTTTAATGCCTTGTTTCCAACCAACACGAAAGTCATCGTAGTAAAATGATATGCCGTATTTTTCTGCAAGTCCTTTGCCAATATTTCTTATCTCTTCATGATTCTGATATTTGCTGTAAAGGAGTGATGAGGTAAAATAGTCAAAGCCGTTTTCTTTTGCAGCCTTTGCTGCTGCCTCAAGCCGTGAGAAGTAGCAGTAGCCGCAACGCTCATCAATGTTGTTAATTGTGTTCTTTAAAAATTCCTCAAGGTTGTATCCGTCCCTGTAGAGCATCTTTATATCCATTTTTTCTGCAAGGATTTTTACAGCCTCTAACCTTTTTTGATATTCTGTGTAGGGATGGATATTTGGATTATAAAAAAAGCCCCATACATCCATTTTTCCTTCAAGGAGTTTTTTTAATGGATAGATTGAACATGGGCCGCAGCAGATGTGGACAAGGAGTTTCATGGTATATAACCGTTCAAACAGTTCAAGCCGTTTTTAAAACAGACCTTCCTGTTGATTATTTTGCCCTTCTTTAAAAATCCTTCCAAGATGCTCATAAGCCGCTTTGGTTGCAATCCTGCCCCTTGACGTTCTCTGGATAAAACCCTCCTGTAATAGAAAAGGCTCATAAACATCCTCAAGTGCGTCCTTTTCTTCATGTAAACTTGCTGAAAGCGATTCTATGCCAACAGGTCCCCCGTTAAATTTATCAATTATCACAAGTAAGATTTGTCTATCCATCTTGTCAAAACCCTTTTTATCTATCTCAAGACATTTCAAAGCCTCATCTGCAACATCTCTTGTTATAACACCATCTGCCTTTACCTGTGCAAAGTCCCTTACCCTTTTTAAAAGCCTGTTCGCAATCCTCGGAGTCCCCCTTGACCTTTTTGCAATCTCTATTGCACCGTCTTTATCCATCTCTATATTCAAAATCCCTGCTGACCTTGTGATGATAGTCTTGAGTTCAGGCGGTGAATAAAAATCAAGCCTTGAGATGATGCCGAACCTGTCCCGAAGCGGCGATGTTAAAAGTCCTGCCCTTGTTGTAGCGCCAATAAGCGTGAACTTTGGTATGTCAAGTTTGATGCTCCTTGCAGAGGGACCCTGCCCTATTATTATGTCTATGTGATAATCCTCCATAGCAGGATAGAGAATTTCTTCTACAACACTGGATAATCTATGTATCTCATCAATAAAGAGGACATCATGCTCTTCAAGATTTGTAAGTATTGCAGCCAAATCACCAGCTCTTTCTATGACAGGGCCTGAAGTCGCCTTTACATTTACATTAAGTTCGTTTGCAATTATATATGCAAGGGTTGTCTTGCCTAGACCAGGCGGGCCATAAAAAAGCACATGGTCAAGGGCTTCGCTTCTGCCTTTTGCAGCATCAATAAAGACCTTGAGATTTTCCTTTATTACACTCTGCCCCACATAGTCCTGCAAAAATTTAGGCCTCAACGTTGCGTCAAAGACCTTTTCGTCTTCTAATACTATGGGTGCGATGTTTTCTCTGTCCATAAAATAATAGACTTCAGACTTTTTGAACCGTTTAAACCGTAGATGTTTCTTTTTACCCCTTTGCCAAAACCCTTAATGCCTCTTTCAGCAGGACATCAAATGCAGCATCTCTATTTTCAGCCCTGACCTTTTCCACTGCCTTTTCTGCCTGCTGCTGTTTATATCCGAGATTTAAAAGCGCTGATAATATATCCCTGCATATCTCATCCCTGCCATCACCCTTAATTTTATGATGAACATCTATTGATATTTTACCAACCTTGTCCTTGAGTTCAACTATGAGTCGTTCCGCTGTCTTGCCCCCAATACCCGGGATTGACTTTAATTTAGGTATATCGCTGTTTGACAAGGCACTTGTGAGTTCATCTGCATCACAGCCTGACAATATATTTCTGGCAAGCCGCGGTCCAACACCTGAAACACTTATGAGCAATTGAAAAATCTCTTTCTCCCTGTGTGTCAGAAATCCATACAATTGAATCGCATCCTCTTTTAGATGCGTATAGGTATTGAGGCTTACATGTTCGTGGATATCCGGAAGTTTATAGTATGTTGAAAGTGGGATATGAACCTCATAGCCAATACCTCCAACATCAACTATGAGTGATTCTACGGATTTATGTATTATCTTACCTTTTATATGGGCTATCATGTTTCAAGATTCAAGACTTTAGACTTTATTTGTATCATTTATATCTGGTAAATCTGGAGACTAGAGTCTGGTGTCTGTAATGGTGCATATGACATATTGCCACTGCCAGCGCATCAGAAGCATCTTTCTTTGGAACAACCGGCATCTTCAAAAGCGTCTTGATCATCTTCTGTACCTGCTCTTTTGTGGCATTACCATAACCCACAACAGACTGCTTTACCTTCGCAGGGGTGTACTCAAATACAGGGATGCCTGCCTTTGCAGCACACAGTATCGCAACACCCCTTGCATGCCCGAGCATTATTGCACTTTTTACATTTTTGGCAAGAAATATATCCTCTATCGCTACAGCATCCGGTATATAATCTATTAGCACAACTTGAAGGAAATCAAATATCATGCCAAGCCTTTCATGAATGGGTTTTTTTGAGTCAGTAGCGATACTACCATCGCATACATGGACGAGTTTGCCGCCCCCGCCGTCAACAATTCCATAACCTGTTATCAAACTGCCCGGGTCAATACCCAGTATCCTCATAGTAAGTAGCCCCCGTAATTCATGCATTTACGACAATTCTAATATATCATTTTGAATTATCAAATGCACTCTTATTTTGTTGAATTATTTTATTGAAGTTTCCGCTGCAAAGAATTTTCCTTGACATTGTTTCCAAAATTCGCAACAATGAAACCATGAAAAAAGAGATATTTGAATTACATGCAGAGGTCTGCAAGACCCTTGCAAACCCGAAAAGGCTAGAAATTCTGTATGCCCTGAAAGGTGGTGAGTTATCCGTCGGGGAAATTGTTGAAAAACTCGGTATAACAAAGGCAAATGTTTCACAACACCTGGCATTGTTAAGGCAGGCAAGGGTAGTATCTACAAGACGAGACGGTGTAAACATATTCTACAGGATATCAAACCCAAAGATAGTGCAGGCATGCGGACTTATGAGAGATGTGTTAATGGAGCAGTTGGCAGAAGGCAGTAAATTTGTAAAAAAGGCAAAAGGGATATAATAGAGGGCAAAGTGCAAAGAGCAGAGAGTAAAGAGACTCTATGCTCCATGCCCTATGCTCCATGTCAAACGAAAAGGAGTTTGCTTATGTCAGATAGATTATCAAAAGAGTTTTTTACTATATATCATGCAGCGGTTTTTGAAGCGCTTGGCGATGATGCGCAGAAATACAATGTTAAAATCGGCATAACCCTTGCAAACCATTTATTAAAAAATCTGGCAAAACATCCTGAAAACGAAGAAGAGTTCAAAAATATCATAGAATCCTATTTTAAATCATCATTCCAATTTTCAGATATTGCAGATATGAAATTTGGCGGCGACGGCAGCGCATCTTTGTATGTTAAGGGCTGCGATATATGCCCTGGGAATGAGATATTGCGCGGCATGGGCAAAAAGGGGATGTGTCCGATAGCGCACCTTGTAAAGTCCATAATGGCAAGGACACTCAAAAAACATGTTGAACTTCTTGGGAGCGATAAACCGGGACCTATTGGCGAGTGCTATCTGAAATACAAGGTTGGCTAAATGGGGATTAAATTTTGCTCCGAAAATATCTTTTTGCTG
Source organism: Deltaproteobacteria bacterium GWC2_42_11 (assembly GCA_001797495.1). Classification (GTDB taxonomy): domain Bacteria; phylum Desulfobacterota; class GWC2-55-46; order UBA9637; family GWC2-42-11; genus GWC2-42-11. The sequence continues at coordinate 9,225 of MGPS01000044.1, read as the reverse complement.
TTGATGCCTGCCCCGCCTGCAAACCCGTTGCCTCTAAAAGCCTCCCATCCAGACGGTTTGCCAGCGGGACAGGCATCAACAAGATTTTTATGCCCCTTTGTGAGCCCCGTAAGAGACTGAGCGAGATAAGGTTCATGTGGATTTCACCCAACAAATATAATGCGTGGTATGAAACACCATTAGGCAGTCTTTGCGATAAACTGGAAAAGGATGCAATATTCACACTGTTTAAGCCAAAAGGATTTGTGTTGGACATCGGCTGTGGAACAGGGAATTATACTTATGAGATAAAAAAAAGAGGCGGAAAGGCAATCGGCATGGATACAGATTTTTATATGGTTTTATTTGCCAAAGATAAGGCTATTGTAAGTGGCACCAAGCCTTTGTTCATTGTTGGCAATGCCGAAGTAATGCCATTTAAAGAAAAGGTATTTGACGGTGTGTTAGAGGTTGCTTCACTCTGCTTCATTCAACATCCTGAAAAAACCATAAAAGAAATGCATCGGATATTAAAGCCGGAAGGTATAATTGCCATAGGAGAACTGAATAGACTTAGTTACTGGGCATTTTTAAGAAGGACTAAAGGTTGGTTCAAAGAAACGGTTTATAAGCATGCAAGGTTTTTTAGCATTAGGACATTGACAGAAATGCTGCATGAAACAGGATTTAAAGATTTGCAAAGGTCGTCCTGCCTCCATTTTCCACCGATAAATTCAAAATGGTTTTTAAAAATATATAAAATCTTTGAAAAGGCAGGCAGAACCGTATTCCCAAAAAACGGGGCATTCATAGTTGCAGCAGGAAGGAAATAATAAATGGACTGGAAAATAATTGTCATAATTGCCCTTATAATTATTATTGCGGCAAAATTCTTAAAACCTGGCGGCACTTGAGGGGTTCCCAAAAAGTAACCGGTTCGGTTGCACAAGTAAGCCCACACGGTTCGCATCCATTTTTTATCAAGAGGATCATATTATGAAACATCCATGACCTTCGGTCACAAAGGGGAATGAAAATCTTGTTGCTGCCTGCTCTGCTGGCAAACCGTCTGGATGGGAGGCTTTTAGAGGCAACGGGTTTGCAGGCGGGGCAGGCAGCAACAGCAAAAAGATATTTTCAGGTGAAAAAAGTTATAATAAAACTTGTTCTCACAATTTGCCATAAGGTTTTTATAAAAATCGGGGTTTTCACAGGGAGGTCCCATGCAAAAGTTTTCGCTTGTTGAATTTTCTGTTGAGCATCCTAAATTAATTGTAGTTCTGTCGGTCATTGTTACGCTTATATTCATGACACAGTTTCCAAAGATGAAGACAGACACCAACCCCAAGAACATGCTGCCTGCAACATCGGATGTGCGAGTATGGAATGACGAGGTTGACGGCGCCTTCGGACTGTATGAGGACATGATAGTGGTAGGAGTTAAAAACGAAAGCGGTATCGTTAACACGGATACTCTCGGTAAGATCAAGAATATAACCGACGAGATCATGAAAATAAAAGGCGTTGCCTCGCGGGACGTGAACAGCTTTCCTACCATTACCAATGTAACCGCCGAGAAAGGCACTCTGCGTGTGGCTCCTCTTATGACGGATGTGCCGAAGAACGAAGCAGAATTAAAGGCATTTCAGAAAGACCTCTTCGACAACCCCCTCTTTCTGAACCGCATTATCTCAAAGGACGGCAAGACCACCGCCATTTATGTCCCGCTTGAGAAGGGAAGCAACGGCAAGGAAATAGCCGACAAAATACGCGGGATATTAAAGAAGGAGAAGGGCAGCGAGAAATATTATGTTGCAGGCGACCCCGTATCGAGAGATACCTTCGGCGCGGAGATGTTCAAACTCATGGCGGTTTTTGCGCCTATCGCCGGAATGGTGATGCTTTTTGTCAGATACCTTATGTTCAAAGACCTGTTTTTATCCGTTACTCTAATGATGGACGCCATGATGAGCATCGTCTGGAGTATGGGGCTCTTAATAGCCCTCGGCTTTCCCATCCATATTATGAGTTCGATGGCCCCCGTGTTTTTAATGGCCATCGCAACCGACAGCATGCATATCTTTAACGAGTTTTATTTTCGCTATAAAGAGAAGGGAAACAAGAAGGTCGCCATTATAGAGACCATGCAAGCCGTAGGCCGTCCGGTGCGTTACACGGCTCTGGCAACTGCCGCGGCTTTTGGGGTGCTCTTGTTCATGAGCATTATTCCGGTCAGGGTATTCGGCGGGCTTATCGCCTTCGGCACGGTGGCATTGAGGATTTTAAGCTTCAGTTTTATTCCGGCTATGTTTATGTTTGTAAAGGAATCCCATCTGGATAGGGCGTCGAAGGGAGAGGATATTACCGTAGGCAGCGGATCCAAATTACTTAGAACGCTTGCCGGAGCGGGAACGTATAAAGCCGGAATCACCGTAGCGATAGGTCTTATACTTTTTCTCATATCCGTTATAGGCATATCGAAGATAGTGGTGAACAACAATATGGTGGAGTGGTTTAAAGAAAATAATGAGGTGCGGGTTGCGGACAGGGAGATAAACAAAGCCCTCGGCGGCACATCTCTCGGTTATGTCGTGGCAATCTCGGAGAGTGATGATGAATATATCAAAAACCCGGAGTCCATGCGGTATATCGAAGGACTTCAGAGGCATATAGAAAAACTGCCTATGGTTGGAAAGACCTTCTCGGTAGTTGATTATGTCAAGAGGATCAATCGGGTATTGCACGATGACGATCCGAAATATGACGTTGTTCCCGATACAAAGGAAGCCGTGGGCCAGTATTTATTCCTGTTCAGCATGTCCGCAAAACCTTCAGATCTGGACAATGTAGTTGACCCTTCGTTTAAAAAGGCTAATATCTGGGTGCAAATCAAGACATGGGACGCAGGCGCAATGAAAGAGGTAATAAATGCCGCAGATGAATACAAAAAGAACAATCCTTTGCCTCTAAATCTTAAGCCCGCAGGCATAGCCTATTTCAACCTTATATGGAACCATGAAGTCCTGTGGGACATGGTTAAGGGTTTTGTCTTCGCGCTCATTGTTGTCTTTGTGATACTCGTCTTTAATTTCCGCTCGTTTAAATGGGCGATAGTGAGCTATGTGCCGCTGGTATTCACAATACTTCTTATATACGGCGTTATCGGATTCTCCGGCAAGAGATTCGACATGCCGATTTCTGTTCTCTCATGTCTCAGCCTCGGCATGGCAGTGGATTTTGCCATACACTTTGTGAGTAGGCTTAAACAGAGGCTCGCGGAAAGCAAGGGTTCATTAACGGATGCCCTTTTATGGACAGCCGCACGGCCCGGCAAGGGCATAATGCGTAACGCCATTCTTTTTGCCTCTGCCTTCTCGGTCATGCTCTTTGCGCCGCTGACGCCTTATATAACTGTTGGCGCATTCATCGTAAGCATGATGCTTTTGAGCGCATTAATGACAATAATCTATCTGCCTGCCCTTATCGTATTGATGAGGGAGTGGCTATTCAAGAAAGTCTGACAGGAGATTTAAGATGGCACAGATTGTTATTCTTGGCGGAGGTTTTGGAGGGGTTGTAGCAGCATCCAAAGTTCGGAGAAGGCTTGGGAATAATCATCGGGTTATCCTTGTGGATAAGGGCGCTATGCATCTCTACACCCCTTCCCTCCTCTGGCTCATCATAGGAAAAAGGAAGCCCCAAGAAATTCAGCAGGGATTGGCTCTTCTCAGAAAAAAGGGGATTGAGTATATAAATGCAGAGGTTCAAAGTATAGACCCATCCATGAAGGTTGTTGCTACATCTGCAGGGGAGATTCGCTACGATTATCTGGTTGTCTCCCTGGGCGCAGAACTGGCAAAGGATGCAATTCCCGGTCAGAAAGAGGGTATCAACTTCTACTGCCTGAACGGGGCTGAACTTTTGCAGGATGAACTTAAAAGATTTGAAAGCGGAAGGATTGCAGTGGCAGTTGCATCAACACCCTTTAAATGCCCGGCAGCGCCGTATGAGGCAGCCCTCTTGATTGACTCATATCTGGCAAAAAAAGGGGTTAGAGGCAAAACCGAAATATCTGTATATACCCCGGAGGCTTTACCAATGCCCACTGCAGGTCCTGAACTTGGAAATGCACTCAAGACGCTGATTGAAGCGCGGGGGATATCTTTCAATCCGCAGAAAAAACTTCAATCCATAACAAACCTTGTCCTCGAAGGTCTCAATCGGGGAAAGGAAATGACCTTTGAAAAAGGAGAAAGGATTAAGGCTGACCTTATTGCCCTTGTCCCTTTGCACAAGGCGCCAGCGGTTGTAAAAGAATCAGGGCTAACCAATGAAACAGGGTGGATTCCGATTGATGGGAAGACAATGAAAACGCAATTTGAAAATGTGTATGCCATAGGTGATATTACTGCCAATAAACTGCCTTCAGGGATGATGCTTCCAAAGGCAGGCGTATTTGCCCACCGTCAGGCAGAAGTGGCTGCCCATAACATAGCAGCAGAAATCAACAAGACCGGAGGGATGAAGGGGTTTGATGGAAAGGGCTACTGTTTCCTTGAGATGGGGCGCGGGATTGCAGGGTTTGCATCAGGGAATTTCTATGCAGAGCCAAAACCTGCTGTAACCCTGAAAAGACCAGGGAGACATTGGCACTGGGGGAAGGCAGCGCTTGAAAAGTGGTGGCTCTGGAGATGGTTTTAAACAATAATACAAACGATTAAATAAAGTTACATCATTGGGCGCATTGTAACACAAGGCTTCAGCCTTGATATCTCAAACCTGAAGGTTTGAGTTACAGTCGCCGCTAAATCTGGGTGCGTTTGCGCAGGCATAAAGCCTGCGGCTACCATACATCATTCACCAATAAAAAGGAGGGACAAAAATGGCAAGGTATCTGATGGTTTTGCTGATAATGCTTCTGCCTATTGAAGCGCTCGCAATAAGCGCTGAGGACGTGGTCAAAAAATCGCAGGCTGCTTTTCACTATCAGGGTAAAGACTTCAAGGCGCGGGTAGTGATGAAACTAATAAGCAAAGGCGGTGCGGAAAGGGTAAGGGAACTTACAATGCTGAGAAAAAACTATGGTGAATCTGGCGGCGACCAGAAGTTCTTCATGTATTTCTTTCAGCCTGCTGATGTTAAGGATATGACCTTCATGGTTTACAAGTATCCGGCAAAGGACGATGACAGATGGCTCTTTGTGCCTGCAATAAACATGGTAAGAAGGATTGCTGCGCAAGATAAGACATCCAGTTTTGTCGGCTCCGATTTTACATACGAGGATGTTTCAGGAAGGGATATTGAAGATGATACGCACACAATTATAAAAGAGGAAAAACTTGGAGAAAATGACTGTTATGTAATAAAAAGCGCCCCAAAGAGAGGGGATGTGGATTACAGTTATAAACTCTCATGGATTGACAAGATACATTTCCTGCCAATAAAAGAGGAATACTATGACCGGAAGGGCGAACTATATAAGGTCTTCACTGCTGATGAAATAAAGGATGTAAAAGGATTCCCTACAATCACAAAAAGGCAGATGAAAAACCTCCAGAGCGGACACACTACAGAGGTTGCATACATAAAATCAGATTATAACATTGGGATTGAAGACAGCCTCTTTTCAGAGAGATTTCTTAAACAGCCTCTGAAAAAGTGGATTGAATGAACAGACATGGCGATAAGGATAAGTCTCTTTCGTTCAGGAGCTTAGTTTTGACAGTTCTAAATGCTCGTTACGCTACAGCCGCAAAACTCACCCTTCGGGCTCAGACACTTGCGGCTGCTTTACGCTTCACTTCGCAAAGAACTGTTTCCAAAACTCATCTATTCACTTCAGAAACTCATCCTTATCGCTGGGTTATGATTAAAGTTTATATTGCGATGGTGTTGTTGCTGCCGGGAATTGCCTTTGCAGCCGATGTTTCCCTGCACGGTTTTATGCAGGGAAACTATTCTTTAGGCACGAAGGCAAACCCTGACGGAGGCGATTTCAAATGGGGAGAGGAGAGGATTCAATTAAAGATTGACGCAGCAAAAGAGCCATTCAGATTGTTCATAAAAACAGACGCTTCTTATGACCATATAGATGAAGACTCTGAACTAGAATTAAGGGAAACCTACATAGATTACACAGCAAGCAAGTGGGACTTGAGGCTCGGCAGACAGATAATTACATGGGGGCTGGGGGATTTGATATTTATAAATGATGTGTTCCCAAAGGATTACGAGGCATTCTTTTCAGGAAGACCGCTGGAATATCTGAAAAAGGGTGTGGATGGAATAAAGATTGGCTTTTACCCTGAATCTGTCTCCTTTGAATTCATTGCAATACCAATCTTTGAGCCAAACAATTACCCAAATGCAAACAGATTTTACATGTTTGACCCAATGCCTATGGTTACAAACCGTGAAGAGAAAGAACCTTCTGCAACATTTGAAAATACTGAATTTGCCTTAAGGGCTTACAGGGACATTGCTGGCTTTGATGCATCAGTATATTTTTATCGCGGCTATTTCCGCAAGCCCTATATGCTCCCTGACAATCTTAATAACACGACTAAAATCACCCTTTTTTACCCTGAATTATCAGTTTATGGGGCAAGTTTGCAGGGCAGGATGCTTGATGGGGTTTTAAGCCTTGAGGCTGGACATTATGACTCAAGAGAGGACAGGTCTGGCACAGATTATACAGTTCCCAATTCCCAAACTAAGTTTCTGATCGGCTATCAAAAACAACTCTGGGAAGACTTCACAGCAGGGTTTCAATACTATGGGGAATATATGCATGACTATTCAGATTACAAAAAAAATCAGCCCGCAGGACTTCCAATAGACAAAAGATTTTATCAACTTGCAACAATAAGGCTTACACAATTTCTAATGCATCAGACCCTAAAACTATCGCTCTTTTCCTTTTACAGTCCTTCTGATGGAGACTACATGCTGAATCCGGAGATTAAATATAATTTCTCAGACAATGTATGGGCTGCAATAGGATGGAATATATTTGGCGGCGGCGAAGAATGGAGCCAGTTCGGACAACTGGATAAGGATGACAATATCTATCTGCAATTGAGATATGAGTTTTAAACTAGATATCCTACCCTATTTTATAGGGGAGTAAATAAGGACCATTATTGACGAGTTCGTAAAAAGTCCTTTCCCATACCGTCATTCCCGAAGTCCTTAATCGGGAATCCAGTCTTTTCAAATAGTTGTATCGTCTCTGGATACCCGCTTTCGCGGGTATGACGACTTTTTACGAGTCCGTCATCTTTTAATTGACAACGAAAAATATTGGTGATACTTATTTTGCATGCCACGAATTGCAAGAGTTGTTGGAATAAAGTGGACGGCAGGATGTCTCCCGCTGGTTCAGGCTACAAGATTGGACCAGCATAAAAACGGATTGAATGTAGAGGACAGGGAAGATCAGAAAAAGCGGAAATAAATCCCTTTTCTGATTCTGTAAGTTTCATCGTTAGGCATGAATAGGAAGATCAATTTCTAGGAAGATCAATTTCAATGGCACATATTATTGTAGGTATTATTGATATATTGGGGCTATTGGTTTACTTGCTTGGTCCTTGGCAAATTCATTTTATACCGAATCAATTCTTCCCCTATCCGTATCTGGTTGGTATTTTATACATTATTATTGTCTACATAAATTACAGCATCTACCACACATCATATAGTTTATCCAGAAATTACCTTATTGATCGAGACGGTTACGATTATGAAAGCAGGATGGTTTTCCAATTACAAGAAATTTTAGAGCCTACATGGGAAATATATTTTGATATATTACAATTTATATTTAACTTGGCATCTTTTTTCTGGATAATGATAAGTCAGGGTATTATTCCTGCAATTGCTATATTTGTAATTTCCTTCGGTGTCAGCACCCTGATGTCAATTAATTATCCTTTCTTTCTGCGGTATATCCAGCGTCATCTCGCGGCTCTCAAATCAGAACAGGTTTCCCATTTGCAGGCAATGGATGTAAGCATAGTTACTCTCACTAAAAATATAGATGAGTTTATTCGCAATAAGATTAACATTCATGATCTTTATACCCAAAAGATGATTGCTGCTGCCAAAAAGAAAGTTGAAAGTGAAAGACAGTAGGTAGTTATTAGACAGGGGGGTAATAGGGGGACACTTCCCATATTCTCTATGCTGGTTCAATCTTATAGATTGAACCAAATGTTTAGGTTCAGGCTTGCAGCCACTGCTGTCCAAGATAAGTTTTCAAATAATTAGAATAATTAGGGACAGCGACCGGTTTTGCAATGGTTCCATTGTCTGATAGTCCCAAAGGGGTAATAAATAAAAAAGAAAAAAGGGGGCAGGACAGATTTATTTTTCTTGTTTTACCTCCACACCAAAACTTTTTGAAGTGAAGATTTACATTACGCCAAGATTGGAGGCATAAAGCCGTCAACGGTATGCCTCTTTTCCATGAAGAACCCTGCAGATAGTTACAATTTTTGATTTGTCGTTAATCTCATACAGGATGCGGTATCTCCCAACGCGGAGGCGGTAACTATCCGCTCATTTGAGTTTTTCGGTCTGAGACTGTCTCGGTTGAACCGCTAATGATTTTATTTTTCCATTGAGTGCAGGCAGGTCTTTTTAATTTATGGAACGGAGGTCTTTCTCAATAGTCGGTTTAGCAAGGAGTGTATACATTACAGAAGTTTGTCTTTTTTCAGACGCTTTTCTATTTCTGAATACGAGACAGCCTTCTCTTTTGATACCAATGCGAGGGCATTTTTATCCTCAATCTCTTCGGCAGCGTGAAGGAGCTTTTCATAATATTTAATATCAAGGATAACGGACTTTTTTTTGCCCTTGGCGTCGGTTATATACTGGGCGTGAGTTCTCATAATTTAAAGATACCTAAAACCATGAGTGGTGTCAAGGGGAATACAGGGGAATACATAGGAAACATAGGGAAACATAGGGACATTTCCCGTATTTTCTAATGAGCCCGCCCGCAGCAGCAGATAACAGAGTTTTTGAGGCTAACGCCCAAGGAGAAAAGGATACAAAAGCAGCATATGAAACTAAAGGGGACATTTGTCCCCATTATTGTCAGGCACGGTTAAAACCGTGCCTACTGTAGGCACGAATTTATTCGTGCAGTTGCCTTCTCAATCCTTAAAATAGTCTTTTCTCTGCCCAATACCTCTATTATTTCAAATATCCCGGGGCTAGTGGTTTTGCCTGTTAATG
>MGPS01000043.1 GCA_001797495.1 Deltaproteobacteria bacterium GWC2_42_11 | reverse complement strand
AATAAATGTCCGACCCATGCTTTGCATGGGTGCCCCACTGCGCTTTACTCCTCAGAAATCCTCAAAAAACAGACTTTAGACATTAGACTAAAGACAAAAAAGAAAGGCATTAAGTCTATGGTCTATAGTCTCTGGTCAATTATTTATTCTGCGTTTGCCAAATATCGCCGTACCGATCCTTACCATTGTGGCACCTTCTTCTATTGCGACTTCAAAGTCATTTGACATGCCCATAGACAACTCTTTCATTGATACATTGTCTATCCCCTCCATTGCTATTTTCCTTGAGAGTTCAAAGAGCCTCTTGAAATAAGGTCTTGCATCTTCAGGGTTTTCAAAAAACGGGGGGATTGCCATCAGCCCCTCTATAGAAATGTTTTTCAGGTGCGAAATCTCTTTTATAAGTCCAACAGCCTCTTTCTCACTGCACCCTGATTTGGCATCCTCTGCGCCTATATTTATCTGAATCAGTGCCTTTATCTTTTTATTCCATGCCTTTTTGTCAATCTCCCTTGCGAGTTCAATTCTGTCTATCGTCTCTATCATATCAAATAACTCTACAGCATATTTTACCTTATTCTTTTGTAAACTGCCTGTAAGGTGCCACTTTATCTTTGGATTTGAAGCTTGAAATCTCAAATTTGAAATCTTTTCCCTTGCCTCCTGAATGTAGTTTTCGCCAAATGTATCTATACCGCAATTGACAGCCTCTGTAATCTTTTCCAGACCAACAGTTTTGGTTATCGCTACTATCCTTATATCTTCCGTACGCCTGCATGCCATCCCGGCAGCGTATTCTATCCGTTTCCGTACACTTTCAATATTATTTCTGATATCATACAGCATCTATTTTATAGCACCTTTCAATAATCAATCCAAGCGGAATTTTTCAAAATTTTCTATGCCCATGAAATGTATCCACCCCATCTCCCAGACTGCACCAAAGAATAAAAGTGCTGCTGCGATTACATAAAACCATTTAATATCATTGATTGCTTCCTTGAGTGCATCGCCAATCTTCTCCTTTTTCTTCCACTGTTTCGGAAATGCAATGGATAGTCCGAGATTTATTCCGGCTGCTGTTGAAAATACATATCCACCGAATTCAAGGAGGAATGTTCCTGCAAAGAGTATCTTTAATATTATGGAATCTGTAATGCCGTAGAACAGGATGCCTACATACAATGCCCGTCCCATTGTTATAAAGAACGGCAAAAAGAATACAATGCCTGTTATGGTGGTTGACAGAAATGCACCAAATATAAGATTAAAGAAAAATGTGTATAGAATCTTTAAGGACAGATATGGTGCGAGCGAACCGAGGAGCGGTTTCAGATAGGGGAGTGAAGGGATGTCTTTTAACATCTCTTTTCTTAGTTCCAATATCTCCGGCACACCATTCATAACCATCCACTGTCCCATGATTATAAACACAAGGTTGCAAATGACTAGTATAATGAGCAGCCATTCAAATTCCATCATCTTCTGCCATGCGGTTTTATATGTTGTTTTTATTATGCCCATAATTTTTATTTGACTGCAGAAGTTGTGTTTATTTCTTCTATGTCGGGTTTGGTAAAATCCATAAATGTAATTGACAATAAATATCTTTAACTGATATTACAAAATTCATTCAAAATATGTCAACACAAAGTGAGAACGTCTTTATATTTATGATTAATAGATGGTTTTTATATGAAACACACATGCCGACAATTCGGCACAAAGGAGAATGAAAATATTATTATAGTTATAGCGGCTGTCTGTCCTGCTGGCAAACCGTCTGGGTGGGGGGCTTTAAGAGGCAACGGGTTTGCAGGCAGGACAGACAGCCGCTTGTGTGGTATTTTCAGGTGAAAAATCGGTACCTTATACATAGGAGGCTAAAACCTGTCTTTTTACTTGACAACACTATATATAGTAGTCTAGTATTGCGGCATATACAATATATATGTATACTGTTTGGACTGGTAATATAGTGGTCTAAAGAAATCATTACTTATGGGGGAGGTCTCTATGGCAATAGAAAACAATATCGTTACGGAAAAGTATTCAACGTCAGGGCATAAATATGAGCATGGTGCTTATCCAAGGCTTTCAGAGAATGCTGTTAAGGTGCTTGAAAAACGGTACCTGAAAAAAGACGTAAACGGGAAACCCATGGAAACTCCCGATGACATGTTTAAAAGAGTAGCAGGTAATATAGCAAAGGCTGACTTAAACTATAATAAAAAGGCGGAGATAAAAATTACTGCTGATGAGTTTTACAATATAATTGCATCACTGGAATTTTTACCAAACTCCCCTACCCTTATGAATGCAGGCAGGGAACTCCAGCAGTTATCCGCATGCTTTGTTCTGCCTGTTGACGATTCAATGGACAGCATATTTGAGGCTGTAAAGCATACTGCCCTTATCCATAAGAGCGGCGGAGGCACGGGCTTTTCTTTTTCACGCTTGAGACCTTCAGGTGATATGGTTGGTTCAACGTCCGGCATATCAAGCGGGCCGATATCATTTATGACAGTCTTTGATAGCGCTACAGAGGCTATAAAGCAGGGCGGGACAAGACGCGGCGCTAACATGGGGATACTCCGTGTCGACCACCCTGACATACTGAGTTTTATAAGATGCAAGGAGGATAACAGCAAACTGAATAACTTCAATATATCTGCTGCAATAACAGAAAGGTTTATGGAGGCGGCACTCAAGGGGGAGGAATACGAACTTATAAACCCGCGCGATAAAAAGGTTGATGGAAGACTGAATGCAAGGGATGTGTTTAATAAGATAGTTGCTATGGCATGGAAGAACGGGGACCCGGGAATAGTCTTCATTGACAGGATAAACAGAGATAATCCAACACCTCATGTCGGTGAGATTGAGTCAACAAACCCGTGCGGGGAACAGCCGCTCCTCTCTTACGAGTCCTGTAACCTTGGCTCTGTAAATCTTGCAAAGATGGTAAAAGATAAGGGTCACCCCGAAAAGCGGGGTCAGGGGTATGAGATTGACTGGGAACGGCTTGAATACATAACAAAAAAGGCAGTCCACTTCCTTGACAATGTAATAGACATGAATAAATACCCGATCCCGCAGATAGAAAAGATGACCAGGGGCAACAGGAAGATAGGGCTCGGTGTTATGGGTTTTGCGGATATGCTCATAAGACTGGGCATACCATATAATTCACAGGACGCCCTTGATACAGCAGAAGAGGTAATGTCATTTATTCAGGCAAAAGGCAGGGATGCATCCAGAAAACTTGCAGAACAAAGGGGGGTATTCCCTAATTACAATGGGAGTATATATGATACAGGGGGCAAGGTGAGGAATGCCACTGTTACGACTATTGCACCAACAGGCACAATATCTATCATCGCAGGCTGCTCGTCAGGTATAGAGCCGATATTCGCTCTTGCGTTTACAAGAAATGTGCTGGACGGCGCTGAACTTGTTGATGTAAACCCTTTATTTGAAGAGGTTGCAAATGAGAGGGGGTTCTTCAGTTATGAACTGATGAAGAAGGTTGCCGCTACAGGTAGTTTACACGACATTGAAGATATACCCGATGGTATAAAGGATATTTTTGTAACTGCTCATGATATTACCCCTGAATGGCATATAAAGATGCAGGCAGCCTTCCAGAAGTACACGGACAATGCTGTTTCAAAGACTGTCAATTTTCCTAACGAGGCAACTGTAGAGGATGTGGCAAAGGTATATCAACTTGCATACAGATTGAACTGCAAGGGTGTGACAGTTTACAGGGACGAGTCAAGGGAGGTGCAGGTGCTGAATAAAGGGCAAAAACAGCAGTCAATAGTCAGTACTCCGATCGCCGATACCAGACCACTGACTACTGTTTTAACCCCAAAACCCAGGGGTGAGATTACATTCGGTGCAACAAGGAAGATGAAGACAGGCTGTGGGAACCTTTATGTAACAATAAACGAGGATGAAGAGGGGAAGCCGTTTGAGATATTCACCCAGATAGGTAAGGCGGGTGGTTGTGCAGCGTCACAGTGTGAGGCTATTGGCAGACTTGCATCCCTTGCACTAAGGAGCGGCATACAGCCTGATGAGGTTGTTAAACAGATGCGAGGAATAAGCTGCCACATCCCGGTAGGCTACGGGAACGGGAAGATACAGTCATGCTCAGACGCTGTTGCAAAGGCAATGGACTGGTACATAAACTATAAAAAACAGGTGCAGGGTAAGACATGGATAAAGGGGCAATATCCGGCAGCAGCCATCCAGAGTTCAGATGTTGATGTCTTTGCAAGGGGTGCATGTCCTGACTGCGGCGCCCAGATGCAGTATGAAGAGGGCTGCGCCAAATGTATATGCGGCTATTCTGACTGCGGGTAATGCGTATGCCCCTTTTCGCTATGCTCCATAGTCCTGAAGATGCTGCCTGTTAAACAGGTTTTGCATTCTGTCTGGAGTGTGGTGTAGGCAATATGATACCTGTGAGCGAGTTTCTCATTGATAGAAGCGATTATCTCTTTCTGGTGTTCTAATGCATCTGGTTCAATATCTATATGTGCGCTCATGGCATATATATTTGAGCACAGGCTCCAGATGTGCAGATTGTGAATGCCTGTAACACCTTCTACACCTTTAATATCCTCAATAACCTTTTGAGTGTCAATATCCGTAGGCACGCCCTCCAGGAGTATGTGCGTTGATTCCTTCACTATCCGTAGCGCCCCTGAGATGATTATAATCCCGATGCCCATGCTTATTATGGGGTCTACAACAAACCACCCTGTGTAGTGTATTATTACAGCGCCTATTATAACGCCGATTGATGCAAGTGCATCCCATACAACATGCAGGTATGCGCTTTTTACATTCAGGTCATCGCGGCTGAAGTCTCTGAGCCAGAATGCGACAATGAGGTTTGCAGCAAGGCCTATTGCTGCAACTATAAACATCCCCGTGCTTTCAACATGCTGGGGGGATATGATTCTGAAATAAGCCTTGTAGAGTATGAATGCTGAGATGAATAAAAGTGTCGTGCCATTTATAAACGCGGCAAATACCTCCATCCTGTGCCAGCCGTATGTCCTCGTCTCTGTAGGCGGAAATGAGCATATATATACGGCAAACCAACTCAAGGTCAGTGCAAAGGCATCCATAAAAACATGGGCTGAGTCAGAGAGAAGGGCAAGACTGTTTGTGAGATAGCCTGCAATAAGTTCTGCAAAGAATATGAATGCTGTTAAGCCTATTGCAATCTTAAATATACCAATCTTTTCTGTGTCAATATTTTTACTCATTCAACGTCTCTATTATCCATATACTCTCTTTTTTTAGCGAGACGGTTATGTTTGAATCTATTGACATGTTGAGCCGTTTAAATGCAGTGTTAGGTATATCAATCTTGAGACTTACATCTTCTTTTGACTTAAAATATACTGTATAGTTCATCCCTTTTCCTATTATGCCTGTAACCGTACCGTCAACCAGGTTGTGCTCAAGGCTCCTGTTGAGCGGCATATCAGATCTTCTAATTATAACATCCTCTGGCCTTATACCGAACGATACCTTCTGTCCTAAACTTAATTCATGGTCAGGTTTTTGCTCTGCGATACAATCGCCAATCCCTTCTGCATATATTGTGATTCCACGGCTGTTTATTGATTTTATTACTCCATTAAATATATTCCTCGTTCCGATAAACTTTGCAACATTTTTTGTCTTAGGTCTGTAAAATACATCCTCCCTTGTTCCGAACTGCTCTACCCTGCCGTGGTTTACGACAGCAATCTTTTTTCCAAGCATAAATGCCTCTTCAATGTCATGCGTGACAAATATTGTTGTGATAGGATAGACCTTATGAATATTTAATATGTCTCCTCTAAGTTTTTCTCTAACCTGATAATCCAGTGCAGAAAATGGTTCATCTAAAAGGAGTATCCGTGGTTCTGCTGCCAGAGTCCTTGCCAGCGCTGTCCTCTGTTTCTGCCCCCCTGAAAGTTCATTTGGGTATCTATTTTCAAGTCCTTCAAGACGCATAAGTTCCATAAGTTCTCTGACCTTTTGTCCGATGCCCATGCCTTTCATACCTGTCTGCCGTGCTAGCGGTACAGACAGGTTGGTGATGCCGTATGCAATATTTTCATAAACTGTCATGTGAGGAAAAAGTGCATAATCCTGAAAAAGATAACCTATCTTTCTTAAGCGGATGGGAATATCAATATTATTTCTGGAGTCAAATAATTTTTCTGAATCAACGGCAACAAGCCCTTCATCAGGCTTGATTATCCCGGAAATAAGTTTTAGTATTAAACTCTTGCCTGCCCCCGATGGCCCGAACAGCACTATAACTTCCTCTCCAATAGAAAGTTCCACCTCTGTTTTATGTCCGGGGAAACTCTTTTTAAGTGAAAAACTTAAGCCCATTAGAACCTGCCTCTTGTAAACCTGTTTGCGAAATAGAGCACACAAAATGAGAACAGTGTTATTATGCCCACAAGAATATTTGCAGTGAAATCGTCACCCATCTGGACTGCATCGTATATGGCTATGGGAAGTGTCTGGGTCAGTCCGGGGATATTGCCTGCAATCATGAGTGTTGCACCAAATTCACCTGTTGCCCTTGCAAATGCCATAACTATGCCTGCTAAAATACCGCGCCATGCAAGGGGTAAGGTTATAGTCCTTAAAATAGTAAATTCAGATTTTCCGAGCAGCCGGGCAGCATTCTCTATATCTTTACCCACACCTTCAATGGCAGCCCTTGCGGGTGTTAAAAAAAGAGGCAGTGAAGAGATGAATGCAGCAACAACAGCGCCTTTCCATGTGAATACAATCTGGAAACCCAGTACATCTTCCATAAATTTTCCGATAGAACTTGATCTGCCAAAGAGGGATAAAAGGTAATAGCCAAGCACTGTGGGCGGGATGACAAGCGGCTGCATTATAATGACCTCAAGAAGGTTTTTGCCGAAGAAATCCTTTTTTGCTATCAGAAGTGCAAGGACAAGCCCTATGGACGCAGTAAACAGGGTTGCTGTGATAGAAACCTTAATCGTAAGATATAAAGGAAATAAATCCATAAAAGTTTTTAAAACTCCCCTGGCAGAAAAAATCCGTATTTTTTCATAACAGCCCTGCCCTTCGGGCTGTTAACATATTTTATAAATTCCCTTGCCAGAGGTTCTTCTTTCGTGGTTTTTACTACAGCAGCACTCTGATTGATAGGATTGTGCAAGGATGTGTCTATCACCGCATATGTTATTTCAGGCACATTTGCTACTGATATTGCCACGATACCAGCAGGCACAGTCCCTGATTGGATATACTGTAATGTCTGTCTTACATTTTCTCCATATACAATCTTACTTTTCACTTGTTCCCAAATGCCTACATTCTTTAATGTCTCCATAGCGGCAATCCCATAAGGTGCATGGTCAGGGTTTGCTATGGCTATTTTCTTTATTTCAGGTTTTAAGAGGTCTTTCATCTCTTTTATCATTATTCCGGAAGATTTATTGGCTGCGAGCACAATTCTGCCCTGTGCATATAACTGCATTGTATCAGGGATTATAATGCCCTTTTGTTTTAACCCTTCCATAAACTTAACATTTGCTGCGAAAAAAACATCAAACGGAGCGCCGTGTTCAATCTGTTTTGCAAGCATACCTGTTGACCCAAATGAAAAAGTTACCTTAATCCCGGTATCTTTTTCAAAATCAGGGGCAATCTCCTTAAAGGCGAAGGCAAGGTCTGCTGCTGCAGCGACTTTAACTGATTTTACATCAGGATAAACATGTTCAGAACAGACTAATAATGATAGTGACAGAAATAGGGCTACAACTGATAATTTTATCTTCAATTTACCTTTTTGTTTAAACAGTTTGTTGAAAAATCAACAGCCTGTTGAGAAAAGATACTGTAAAACAGCGAGGAATGCAAATGGAAAGATGTATTTTATTGCCTTAATGTAAGGGGACAGTCCCTCTAAATAAAAGGGACTGTCCCCCTCTGTGCAAATGGAAAGATGTATTTTATTGCCTTGACCTGCAGGTAAAAAAACTTTAATCTTTATACAAATGCTTATAGATATTATCGACGATATATCTGACCCCTGGGAAGTATTTCTGGCGGTATCAGACCAACCCTATCCCTTTATCCTTGAAAATAACAGTGCTCCCTCATTTGAGGGGAATCCATTTTCATATGATTCACAGAGGTTGTCTTTGGTCGGCTGCGACCCGTTTCTTGTTGTTAAGGCATGGCAAAACAGGGTTGAGGTTTTTAAAGAAGGCATGAAAGAGGTTAAGATAGGCGACCCGTTTCTTATCCTTGACTGCATTATTTCAGGGTTAATTAGTAAATGTAAGGGGACAGTCCCTCTAAATAAAAGGGACTGTCCCCCTCTGTGCGGTGCGGCAGTTGGTTATTTCGGATACGATCTCAAGAATCTGCTTGAAACCCTTCCGCGGAAAACACCCTATTTGCCGTTTGTACCTGACATGCTGATAGGTATTTACGACACCCTGTTTGTTTATGACCACAATGCAGGCAGAGGTTATATCATATCAACAGGGATACAGGAAACAGATGAGAATAGCCGCCGCATTTCTGCAGAGAGAAGACTTAAAGATTTCAAAAAAAAGATAAGAGAAAACAACATTGTCCCAATATCCGGGGATATGCCCATGTGCAAAGACCTCGTATCTAATTTTACGAGGCAGGGATATATCGGTGCTGTGAAGAGGGCAAAGTCCTATATCTCATCAGGGGATATATACCAGATAAACCTGTCGCAGAGGTTCAGGATGATATTTTACGGGGACCCGAAACTCTTCTATTCAAGATTAAGGAGCATAAACCCCGTGTCTTTTGGCGCATTTATGGACTTAGGAGATTTCCATGTCATAAGCAATTCACCTGAATGTTTTTTGAGGCTAGATAATGGAATAGTAGAGACATATCCGATAAAGGGGACAAGACCCCGCGGTGATTGCCATGAAAAAGATGAACTTATTATGCAGGAATTGAAAACCAATGCGAAAGAACTCGCAGAACACATAATGATAGTTGACCTTGAAAGGAATGATATAGGCAAGGTGTGCATGACAGGTACTGTAAGGGTAACAGAACTCGGAAAGGTGGTTACATACCCCACGCTTCATCATATGGTTTCCTGTGTCTCAGGGAGGATAAAAGACAATGTAACACCGATAGAATGCCTAAAGTCATGTTTTCCGGGTGGTTCAATTACAGGCGCACCAAAGATAAGGGCTATGGAGATAATAGAGGAGATTGAACCAACGTCGAGGGGTATATATACAGGCGCTATAGGTTATATCGACTTTTACGGTAACATGAACCTAGGTATGGCGATAAGGACTGCTGTTGTCTCAGGGGGAGAGATGCACCTTAGTGTTGGCGGAGGCATAGTTGCTGATTCTGTGCCAGAGGATGAATATGAAGAAACATTATTAAAGGCAGAGGCATTTTTCAGGGCTATGAGGAGTTGATGCAATGAATGCCCGTCCTGTCATCCCTGTCCTGTTTTCATTTATAGCAGGTATCCTTTTTGCTTCCTGCAATATTATTGATGAATGGACCGCATTTTCAATCCTCACAGCATCACTCCTCCTTGCCATTTTATCCCTCATTAAAAGGGTTAATCCATATCCTGCTATATGCCTTTCCTTTTTCCTCGCAGGTCTCCTCCTGACGGTGCAGGAGACAAACCCGTCTTTCCCTCCAGACCATATCAAAAATATCGTTCGTGGCAGTAAAAAAGAGAAGGTGAACATTCAAGGGGTTGTTTACCGTTCCCCTGAAAAATTTATTGATAAGACAAGGCTGTATGTTGAGGTTGAAAGGGTATTTAACGGTGACAACTCCATCCCTGTCAGCGGCAGGATACTACTGACAATTAAAAGTCCTGATACAGCAGTTAAATACGGTGACAGAATAAGATTTATTTCAAAGATACATGCGGTCAGAAACTTTGGCAATCCTGGTGAATTTGACCACAAATGGCATTTGGAAAGAGAAGGTATATATGTTACAGGCTTTGTAGAGAATGAAAACTGGATTGTAAGGCTGGAAGGAGGCAGCCGCGGCTGGATATGGACTGCTGTTGAAGATTTCAGGAATAATCTGGCTAAACTTATAGACAATACTTTTGATAACACGGATGGGAAAAAGGTGCAGGGGATTATGAAGGCGCTCCTTATCGGTGAAGGCGGTGAGATAGAGAGGGATGTGAGAGAGGCATTTGCCATGACAGGGACATCACACATCCTTGCAATTTCAGGACTGCATATAGGTATTGTCGCGTTTGTGGTGTACAGCATCTGCTGTATGATTCTCTTGCAGTCAGAAAAACTCGCACTGGCATTTAATATAAAAAAATTATCTGCGGCAGCGAGCATACCCTTTATTCTGTTTTACGGTCTTATGGCAGGCTTTCCTGTTTCTACACAAAGGGCTGTGATAATGATAATCGTGTTTATTGCAGCATTAGTATCTGACAGGGAAAGGGATATGTTCAACACGCTTGCCTTGGCGGCATTCATTATACTTATAATATCACCATCAGCGCTATATAACATATCATTTCAACTTTCCTTTGCATCAGTCTTTGCTATCATCTATCTGGCGCCAAAGTTTAAATTGACAGAACCTGCAGCATCTTTTGCAGGACATATGAGGGACAGGGTATTAACAGGTCTTTTTGTTTCAATCGCTGCGACATTAGGTACAGCGCCGATAGCTGCATACCACTTCCACAGAGTTTCTATTATCGGGGTCTTTGCGAACCTCATTGTTGTGCCTGTAATCGGTTTTATCGCTGTTCCGCTGGAGTTACTGGCAGGGCTTATCTATTCATTCTCTGAGAGCGCCTCTGTTATTATCATGCAGACAGCAGCAGTATTTATTAAATTCTCTGTCTGGATTGTAGAACTGTTTTCCAGACTGCCATATTCGTTTTTATGGGTTGCAGCCCCTACTATCTTTGAAGCAGTAATATTCTATTTACTTGTTATATCTCTTGCTGAATCCATGAAAAGGGCGGCGGCACGGTACGCCCTTATAGTTTTCTCTTTCGTATTTCTGCTCGACCATGCGTACTGGTATAGTCACCTTAATTATAATAAGGACTTAAAAGTTACATTTTTAAGCATTGGGCAGGGTGATTCCAGTCTTGTTGAGTTCCCGCAGGGCAAGAGGATGCTTATAGACGGCGGCGGTTTTCATGACAGTGATTTTGATACAGGGGAGAGGATAATAGCGCCATTTTTATGGAAGAATAAGATAAAGAACATTGATTATCTGGTGATGAGCCATCCGCAATCCGACCATTTCAAGGGTTTGCGCTTTATTGCAAAAAATTTTAATGTAAAGGAATTCTGGTGGAATGGTGATAATGCAGAGGGTAATGAATACAGCGAATTGATGCAGATTCTTGAAGATAAGATGGTAAAAAAGAGGGTAGTCAGCGCTGATATAGTCAATATAAATGGTGCAAAAGTGGAATCCCTTAACCCTTTAAAATTTGGTGAAATGCATGACAAAAATAATATATCGGTTGTAATGAGGATTTCTTACGGTGATGTAAGTTTCCTTTTTACAGGCGATATAGAAAAAGCAGGTGAAGAGGCGATAGTAAAAAGCGGCAGGGATATAAAGGCAGATGTTTTAAAAGTCCCCCATCATGGGAGCAGGACATCTTCAACATTGGATTTTATAAGTGCAGTCAGTCCTGGAATAGCGGTAATGTCTGTTGGCTACGGAAACCCTTTTAATTTTCCGCACAGGGAGGTTGTAGAGAGATACAGAAGGTTAAACACAAAGGTTATGCGGACAGATATATTCGGTGCAATTACAATAAGGACTGATGGGCGGATAATGGATACCTTTACATTTTTATAATAAATCCGTTGAATTCACCTGTATAGTTAAGATAGTTTACAATGACATCATGAACCCTTGCTGCAGGCGGACCATGCCTGCACCAATCAATGACCTTTTTGACTGCTGTTTCATCACCTTCAAATACTGCCTCAACAGCGCCGTCCATCCTGTTCTGTACCCATCCATGCACACTATGGTTTAGAGCAATCTCCCGCGTATGTGCCCTGAAGAACACGCCCTGTACAGCCCCGCCGATAATGATATGCGCCCTTACTTTTGTCATATATAAGATACCAGTATCAACTACTTGCAATACAAGATTATCAAAAAAAATATGAAATGTCATCCCTTTAAGTGGTATACTATTTTTTGTGAATATAAAATTATTGAATACAATAATTGACGAAATTAAGCAGGAAATAGGCGGTGGTATTGTGTCCAATGTGCATCAGATGGATGACAGACATATCATACTTAAGATATTTTCAAAAGGCAGAGAAAGGAGACTCCTGATTTCTGCCCATCCGCAATTTTTCAGAATACACCTCACTGATAGAAAATATGAGAATCCGCCTGCGCCGCTGCGTTTTTGTGCATACCTGCGAAGTCATTTGATAAATAAAAGGATTGAGGGCATGTCGGTTTTGTCAGGTGAAAGGGTTGTGCATATGGTTTTTAAAGATTCTGAACTTATAGCAGAACTCACAGGCAGGGACAGCAATATTATCCTGATAGACAAAACAGGGGTTATACTTGATGCCATGCGGTATTTTCCGCCAGAGGCTGAATATCCCAGACCTGTTAAGCCTGGCTTAATTTACATACCACTCCTGCCTTTTGAAAGGGCTCATGCAGGCATGGAAATACCTGTTGAAAATTTTTCATCATACAACAGTGCGGCAGATGCGTATTATGCAGCCCTGTCAGAAAATGACAAGTTTGTTAAAGAAAAGGCAGGTCTTTTACGCATCGTATCCGAGGCAGGAAAGAAACTGAAAAGAAAACTGGATAATCTCCTTGCGGACATGCATAAGGCAGAAACAGACCTGAAACTTTGTCTCCACGGCGAACTGCTCCTTGCAAATTTTCCTAAAATCATGAAAGGGATGAAAGAGATAACCGTTCAGGATTACTATAAGGAGCCGCCTCAGGATATAACCCTTAATCTCAACCCCGCGCTCACACCGCAGGGAAATGTAGACAGGATATTTAAAAAGGTCAGGAAGGCAAGGACTGCAGCAGGACTTTTGAAAGAGAGGATACCGGGCATTGAAGACGAAATCAGGTATGTTGAAGATATATCATTTCAGATAGATGCAGCAGAAGGCATTGATGAATTGTCAGCAGTAAAAGAGGCACTTGTTTCAGCAGGCTATATGAAACCAAAATCTGATAGTCCTGTAATAGTCAGGCTTAAAAAAAATGAGGCAAAGAGGGTAGAACCTATCCGCAGGTTTAAATCTACAGAAGGCTGTGACATACTCTGCGGCAGGACAGCTGTTGGCAATGACATGATTTTAAGGAGATATGCAAGTGATTACGACATATGGTTCCATGCACATGGTGCCGCAGGTTCGCATGTGCTTTTGAGGCTTGATTCAAGGCAAAAAGAGCCGTCTCAAGATTCTATTTTGGAGGCAGGGATTATTGCTGCGTTTTTCAGCAAGGCCAGGGGGAATGCAAAGGTGGAGGTTGCATGGACTACTGCGAGTAATGTAAAGAAACCAAAGGGGGCAAAACCCGGACTGGTAAGAATAACAAATTACAAGACAATAGTCGTCGTGCCCGATGAGGCTGTTGTAAACAATCTCATGGTAAAGGATGACAACAGATGAACCCACGTGAGCCTTTGGCAGGTTATATTATATGAGTAATCATTTTCGGGACAAAAAGAGATATTACGCATTATCCGATTTCCTGAAGCAAAAATTCAACTGCCGCGTCTTCAAGGTGTCGGTAAATGCAGGTTTTACATGCCCTAACAGGGACGGCACAAAAGGGACAGGGGGGTGCATATACTGCAGCCAGTCAAGTCTTATATCACAGGGAGTTGCCGAAGGTGCTGGCATAAAAGAACAGATTGAAAGAGGTATAGAATATGCGAAAAAGAGGCACGGGGCTGAAAGGTTTCTAGCGTATTTCCAGATAAACTCAAACACATATGCAGAGAAAGATGTCCTGAAAAGGCTTTATACGGAGGCGATAGAACACCCGCTTATCGCAGGTGTTGCGGTGTCAACAAGACCCGACTGTATTGATAAAGGTATTATTGCCGTCCTTTCAGAACTTTCTGAAAAGAAATTTCTGTGGCTGGAACTCGGACTTCAGTCTGCGAAAGACAGCACCCTGAATTTGATAAACCGCTGCCATACAGTTGATGTTTTTACAAGTGCCGTAGAACTGGCAAGGGATGGGTGTATACCTGTATGTGCCCATATTATACTTGGTCTTCCCGGTGAGACAAGGGACGATATGCTCTATACTGCAAGGTTTCTTGCCAATACAGACATATGGGGCATAAAACTGCATAATCTGCATGTCCACAGCGGGACCAAACTTGAGGAGATGTACAGGCAGGGGAAGGTAAGGCTGCTGGATATTGAAGAGTATGCCAGTATTGTGGTTGATTTTCTTGAAATGATTTCACCTGAAACAGTGATACACCGTCTGTGCACTGATACATCACAGAGGTTCCTTATTGCACCATCCTGGAGTGCCAATAAGTTTATGGTCATTGACAGAATACACAGGATAATGGAAGAGAGGGACACACAACAGGGTGCAAAGTATTTCTGCAACAGGGTGTAATAAAGTTTTTCTCTTGACAAACTATGCAGAAGGGAATAATTTCTAAGACAATTTAAGCAGTAAGATTGTAATGATTGATATAAACACAGGAGTTCATATGAGAGACATTCGATATATTCCATTGTATCTGGCGCTTGCTGTTATAATTATAATGACCTCAGGGTGCGGCGATATGCAGAGGCATGAGTTGATGATGAAGGATATGCAGACTAATATCGCAGAACTCAAGAAGGCGCAGTCTGAAGATAATGTAAGGATTGAAGAATTAAGCAACAGGGTATTTTTGCTTCAGGAGAGGCTGAACAGTATAAACAAGGACTTACACCATGTTGCAAAAGATGTGGATGACCTTAAGGAAATGGCAATACCAGTTAAGCCGCCAGAGGAACTTAATATTGTAAAGATCACTCCGGAGGCGGCAATAAAGGAAGAGCCTAAAAAAGCAGAGCCTGTAAAGGAAGTAAAAGAAGAGCCTAAGAAAACAGAACAGGTAAAGGCAGAGCAGACAAAGGAGATGATGGGGAAGGTCCCGGAACCTGAAACACTTTACCGCGAGGCACAGGATTTTTATACAGCAGGGAAACTTAACGAGGCTATAGCAGGGTTCAGGAAGTTCATAAGATATTATCCTAAAGACCATCTTGCGGATAATGCACAGTACTGGATAGGTGAGGTGTATTACACCAACAAGGAGTTTGCAAAGGCGATTGTAGAATTTAAAAAGGTAGTTGATAATTATCCTGATGAGAACAAGGCGCCTGATGCCCTTCTAAAGATAGGGCTCTCTTACATGGAAATGGGTGACAGGAACAGGGCAGCGGAATTTTTTAAGAAATTGATTGAAAAATATCCTAAAAGTGATGCTGCAGAAAAGGCGAAGTTGAAACTGAAAGATAAGTAAAAATCAGTGGAATGTGCGCTATTGGACAATATAAGATTCTGGATTGGACTAAATCATATAGACGGAATAAGCAGGAGGGTATACAAATCGCTTATACAAAGGTTTGGCAGTGCCGGGGCTGTATTTAGCGCCAGTGTTGAAGAACTTAGCACAGTAGAGGGATTTAAAAAAGGTGCGATACTTGCCATAAAGAGGTTCAATGAGTGGCGTGATGTAGAAGAAGAAATAAGACTTATAGAACATCATAAGATATCTGTCATAACTATCAGAGACAATAATTTCCCGCAAAACCTTCTTGCCATTGATGACCCCCCGCCATATCTTTATGCAAAGGGGAGTATCTTTAAAGAGGATAATACTGCGGTAGCAGTAGTAGGTACAAGAAACCCAAGTTATTATGGGGTACGTATGGCAGAGGATATAGCAATGGGATTGGCTTATGCAGGTGTTAATGTTGTAAGCGGGCTGGCACGCGGGATAGATTCAGCGGCACACAGGGGTGCATTAAGAGGGAAGGGGAGGACTATTGCTGTACTGGGCTGTGGGATAGATATTGTTTATCCGCCTGAAAACAAAAAACTCTTTGAAGAAATTACCTTAAATGGCGCGGTTGTATCAGAATTTCCAATAGGGACTCCGCCTGCACCGCAGAACTTCCCAATGAGGAACAGGATAATAAGCGGCATGTCGCTGGGTGTACTTGTTGTAGAGGCGTCTATGGGAAGCGGCTCACTTATTACAGCCAATCTGGCGCTTGAATACGGCAGAGATGTGTTCGCACTTCCTGGTGCAATTACATCCGAAAAAAGCAAGGGGACCAACAAACTTATAAAGGAAGGTGCAAAACTTGTGGAATCTGTTGATGATATACTTGCTGAACTCCCTGTCACAGGGAATATAAGTATCAACAGAGGTAAAGCCGAAGTAATAAATTTATCGCCTGAAGAAAGAAACATACTGGAACTGTTGGAAGGCGAGCCGCTTTTTATAGACACCATAATACATGAAACAAGACTTCAACCTGCAAGGGTAAATTCAATCCTCCTTGATATGGAGATAAAAGGGCTTATAGGGCAGCAGCCGGGCAAGGTATTTTATAAAAAATGAACAGGGGTTAAAATTAATATGTCCAAATCTCTTGTAATAGTTGAATCACCTGCAAAGGCAAAGACCATAAACAAATTTCTTGGCAAGGATTTTGTTGTGAAGGCATCTGTGGGGCATGTAAAGGACCTTCCTAAAAGCAAACTCGGTGTCGATATAGAGAACAATTTTTCACCCCATTATGAGGTAATAAAGGGTAAGGCGAAGGTAATAGCCGAGTTAAAGAAATATGCAAAGACTGCGGATAATATATACCTTGCACCCGACCCTGATAGGGAGGGCGAGGCTATTGCATGGCATATTGCAGAAGAGGTAGACGGAAAGGGTAAGAAGGTCTACAGGGTGCTGTTCAATGAGATAACAGAGAAGGGTGTTACAGAGGCTATAAAAAACCCTGCAAGTTTGGACAGGAATAAATTTGAGGCACAGCAGGCGCGCAGGATACTGGACAGGCTTGTTGGTTATCAGGTAAGTCCTATCCTGTGGGAAAAGGTGAGGAGAGGCTTAAGTGCAGGACGTGTCCAGTCTGTTACAGTAAGGCTTGTATGCGAAAGGGAGCGTGAAATAAAGGCATTTGTCCCTCAGGAATACTGGAGCATAACTGCAGAACTGAAAAATGAAGAGGCAGGTGGCAAAGAGGGGCAAGGGGCAAGTTTTAAGGCAAAACTTATAAAAAGAGATAATAAGAAGATTGAGTTAAAGGATGAAGAAGAGACAAATAAGGTATTACAGGAGATTGAAGGTAAGGATTTTGTTGTAAGGGATGTAGAAAAAAAGGAGCGGAAGAGAAATCCCCTTCCTCCGTTTATTACAAGCAAACTCCAGCAGGATGCAGCAAGAAAATTAGGTTTTACAGCTAAAAAGACGATGATGCTTGCCCAGCAGTTATATGAGGGCATTGAACTTGGAGAGCATGGTTCTGTCGGACTTATCACTTATATGAGGACTGATTCTACGAGGGTTTCTGCAGATGCTGTTAAAGACGCAAGGGTATATATTTATGCAAAGTTCGGCAGGGAGTATCTTCCTGCAAAACCTAATGCATATCAGGGTAAAAAAGGTGCTCAGGATGCACACGAGGCAATAAGGCCTACATATTTTGAATACCCGCCTGATTTGGTAAAAAAATACCTTTCAAAAGACCATTTTCACCTTTATCAGTTAATATGGAATAGATTTGTTGCAAGCCAGATGCTTCCTGCAATTATTGACCAGACAGTTGTGTCGATAGGTGCAGACAGATATATATTTCAGGCAAATGGCTCGGTTATAAGGTTTCCTGGTTTTACAGCAGTATATACAGAGGGGGGAACCCATTTGGAGAATGGGTCGGATGAGGAGGAAGATGCAGAGAAACTGCCGCTTCTTGAGAAAAATGATATTTTAAATGTTTTAGGTATTATGCCGAAGCAGCATTTTACACAGCCTCCGCCGAGGTTTACAGAGGCAACACTTATAAAAGAACTTGAGGAACTTGGTATAGGCAGGCCTTCAACATATGCACCGACACTCTCAACTATTCAGGACAGGGAGTATGTTGTAAAGGAAAAGAACCAGTTTGTTCCAACAGAACTTGGTTTCATAGTTACAGACCTTCTTGTAAAGAGTTTTCCTGACATACTGAATGTGGAGTTTA
>MGPS01000042.1 GCA_001797495.1 Deltaproteobacteria bacterium GWC2_42_11 | reverse complement strand
GATAAAAAGACAATACTGGAACTGGCAGGAGAACTTCAGGATTTAAGCAGTAAAGCAAAAGACAGGAAGATAAAACTTGATGAACTTAAGGGGAGCACATTCACAATCAGCAATTTTGGCTCGTTCGGCGGGACATATGCGACCCCGATAATCAATTGCCCTGATGTGGCAATACTCGGTACAGGGAAGATATCTGACAGACCGTGGATAAAGGACGGAAAGATAGTTATAAGGAAAATACTTTCCCTTTCTCTTACATTTGACCATAGGGTCATTGACGGCGGTGAGGCTGCAAAATTTCTAAATAAGGTAATCCATTACCTTGAAGACCCTGCTCAGATATTTATTGAAAGTGCCTGAGGGAAAAACTACACCGCACCTTTGAGTATCATCTGATTTTTCTCAGACCTTGTCTCGCCTATTGAGGTAACCCTTATTGCAGGAAGGTCTCTGACAGGGCATTTATTTTCGCATATGCCGCAGCCTGTACAGAGGTCAGGGTCAACATAGGGACGTTTGAGGGGCTTTGTCCTGCTGTCCCGCAGTTTTATATCAGCGGTCTGAAACCATATAGCCTTTGGAGATGTCGGACAGACCTCTTCACAGACAATACATTCTATGTTCATTGCCCATGGGAGACACCTTCCGTAGTCATAAAAGGCAGTCCCTATCTTTACTGGTTTCTTGTATGGCGGGCTGCCTGTCTTCTTTTCAACGGTAAGCGTCATAATAGCGCCTGTGGGACATACCATGCTGCACAGAACACAGTTATGTTCACAGTATCCAACCCTGTTTAGCAGGATAGGGGTCCATAATCCTTCAAACCCTGCCTCAAGCAAGGCAGGCTGAATTACATTTGTTGGACAGACCTTCATGCACTCACTGCATTTTATGCACCGATGCAGAAAGTCATCTTCTGATATTGACCCAGGGGGGCGAATCACGCTATGAGGAGGGAGTGTCCCGGAATTAACAACACTTCTCATCATTGGGAAAAGAACAATACCTGCAACCGCCGCCTCTATGATTCTCCTCCTGCTTACATCAACAGGCGTGTGGACAGCAGTTAAAGAGTCTGACAGTCCGTAACGCAAGGCGCCTTCAGGGCAGTTTTCTATACAATTCATGCATACAAGGCATTCGCTTATCCGTATATTGCTGTGCGGTTCGCAGGCGCCATGACAGTTTTTAAGACACTTCTTGCAATTATTGCATTTTTCAATATTACGGCATATTCTCAGAAGCGGATTGACTGACATAATGCCAAGAAGCGCGCCGAGAGGACATAACACGCGGCACCAGAACCTATTGAGGAACCTGTTTGCGAAAAGCACAATCAGAAAAAGGGTTGATATGAAGACCCCTCCGTAAAAAAGAGGCTGTTTCAGATAATGCCATCCACTCCAGTAATTGAATGCAGGGAATGCTGATATTACAAATGACCTTGTAATAAAAGATACAGGGTCAAGAAGACCTGTCTGAAGTGCGCCAAATAGACTGAGTATTATCAGAACAGTCAGGATGTAATACTTGATTCTGAAAATCTTGCGGTAAGAATTTATCTTATATTCATCATCAGCCCTTCTCCTGTTGAAGAAGGTGCTGACAACCTGATTGAGAATGCCCATGGGGCAGACCCATGAACAGAAAAAGCGTCCGAAGAAAAAGGTGGGGATTATTATCAGAAGGGACAGAACAAGCCCCTTGTATATAGTCCAACTGGTTAAAAAGGCAGATAATGCTACCAAAGGGTTTATCTCAAGGAAAAGAGAGACTTCATAACCCTTTAATGACCTGAAATTTGTAATGCCAATAAGTATTAGGAAAAGGGTAAAGAAAAAAACAGCGTATGTGCGCCGTATGTTTCTTAAGGTTAAGAATTTCCTTATCATCCCAGACTCGTTTCATAGTGGTTAAGTGATTTCCAGTCAGAGGTGCCTATACCCTTATTTTCTGCAATTGAGATATACGGGAGTTCGCTGGTATTAAGTTCCAGAAATCTGATGCTATAGGATTCAACAGCAACCATGTCTGTGCCTGCAATAACTGTATCTTCAATTGATACATCTGAGAGGCTGCCGCCTGTGGGTCCGTTACGTTTAAGAACCCTTGTGGCATCAACTATGGTAAGCGTGGGCTGTATTGCAGAAGCAAGGTCTGCTATTGAGGCATTTATGTCCTGATGGAGACGATTTCGCTGTCCGCCTAATGCCCCATACAGGTTCTTCATTGCAATTGTGCACTTGCTTAAAGAGTGGTGCTTGACAACGGGGATGTTTATAAACCTGTCAATCTGATGATAAAAGATGCTGACAGGCCAGATTTTAAGTATGTCTCCTTTCAGGTCGGTAAGCACAAAGTCATGTTCGGTATTTATCTTCACTTTTCCGCCGGCTTTCTTTACAACTGCCTCAATACCTGATCTTGTGAAACTCCTGTATGGGTCATTAACAGAAACATCTGTAACCCATACCTCAGATGCCCGCGCCTCAATACATAGTCTTACAACTGCCGGTATGACATCCGGATTGGTATTGGCTGCCTGTTCCGGCTGCCTGTCCCATCCTGCATTGGGTTTAATGAGGACCCTTTCTCCCGGCTTTACAAATCTGGTGATGCCGCCCATGCGGTCAATGGCAGCACGTGTAATTCTTTCAGCGTCTTTTCCATGCACAATTGCTATTTTAGGGTACACAGAACTTTCTTCAACCTTGTAGTTCTTGAAATTAAAAATCTTCTCTTTCCGCTTATTGACAGGTTCATTTGAATAATACAGGTATCCCCAGACACCTGCTGCAGAAGCCGCAGCACATGTAACTGCCGCATGTTTCAGGAACTGGCGCCTGTCAATTCCCTTACTGTTCATCTGAAATGGTCCAGAATCTTTTTATCAGTTGTGCCGTAGATACCATAGATGGCATTATCTGCAGTTATAAGAAACCATTCACCCTCATAATGGTCCATGACTCTGTATATAATAGTCTTTTCCCCGGCGCCAATCTTTTCATATTTTATGTCAGACCTTTTAAAATAATCCATAAATTTTGCTGCAAGGGTGTTGATGACATCTGTATTCTCATAGACAATAGCGACCTGCACTGTTTTTCCTTTATAAAGGTATTCCCGCTCTATAACATTATTAAAAAAATCCAGCCCCCTGTAACCTTCCTTTATAAAGCGGGTTGAAACGACCTTTCCAACATCATGGAAACCGCTTAATACTGGCAATTGGTCGGGTTTTACATCCAGTTTTGCATCAATGCCTTTTGCAAAATCCATGATATTGATTTTGAGGTTGAATGACCTTATCTTTACATAATATCTTCCTTTGAAAAAACTTATGCCATCAGAAGTCTTCAAACCCATCACCCCAATCTTTACTTCAGCGGTGTTGTCTCCTCCTCGCTCATCCATAAGAATGCCGAATGCCTGAATGCTCCTGCCCATATCATATATTTCAGTTTGAATATCCGGTCTGGACGCATCTGTTCCTGATGAGGCATATTCTCCTACCAGAAGTCCTGCAAAACCTGCGCTGATAAAATACTCTGCATGACCGTTTACATATTCATAGAGATTATCTTTTGTGAAATGTTTTATCCTGCCTGTTCTGTCCAGTCCGCTGATTTTATCAGGAAAGAAATCTGATGATATGGAAGGATTTTGTATGCCTGCATCCATTTTCTGCAAAGACCCTGAACCGTTTGATTTAAGCGCAGGTTCAAAATTTATTATTGCAGGGTCATAGTTTTGCCCTTTAAGGTAGATGATTAATCCTGCTGACGGCAGTAATGCAAGAAGCAGGATCCTATATGTAAATGAAAGATAAAATTTCATGCCTTAAATGAAATTGTCTTATGGGCAGCAGCAAGCATACTATGGACAGGCAGGCCATAAGGACATCCTGTTGTGCATGTAAATTTCCGACATGACGCACATGATTCAGCATTTTTATCCAGAGATGCATACGCCTCCATAGCGGTCTTTTCCATACCGTAGTCATTGAAATACATCCTGTATCTCATGATGTTGGCTATCTCTACACCATGAGGGCAGAATCTTTCGCAATCATTACATCCAGTCCTGCAGTATTCCCTTCCATACCTCATGGCGTACTGGTCAAGCATCTGCTGGTCTTTATTGGAAAATTTCATCCCCGATGCCTTCAGATACATCTCAAGGTCGGCAACTGTCTTTATGGTAACCACAAGACCGCTCACCTCATTATGCTTCAATACCCATTTGAATGCAGCATGGGCAAATTCTTCGCCCTTTGAATCTATATTTATGTCCTTTGCCCCTGCAAGCGTCTTCATTGCCACGACGGCTATTTTATTGCTGTGCGCCTCTTTTATTACATCAGGGAGTTTCGGGAATTTCATAAAATTGAAAGATGGCATTATTATATCATAGTATCCAGACCTGACAGCAGTCATAAGGAGTTCTTCCATATTGTTAGGACCATGCGATGAGATGCCTAAAAACCTCACCTTGCCTGCCTTCTTTAATTCATTAAAGGCTAAAAGCATATTTTCATCAAGGATGCGCCTTTTCTCTGCCTCTATGTCTTTACTCATCTCACCGATGGCGTGGACAAAACATATATCAATATAGTCGGTCTTCATCCTTGAAAGGCTTCCCTCAACCGCTATGATATAATCCTTTTTATTTGAACCGGCAGGAAGGTGCGACGGGTATACAAGGGGATTGCAGAACTTTGTAGCAATGACAATCCTGCTCCTGTCAAGCCTGCCCATTGCATGTCCCATGAGTTCTTCTGCCAGACCGTAATCAGGCGCTGTGTCAAAGTAGTTTATGCCGCTGTCAACTGCCCTTAGTATCATTGATGCAGCAGAAAGTTTCCCTGTGCCCATTGAGATATCGCTCATCTTCAGGCCTGTCTTGCCGAGTTCCCTGTAACTTTTTACAGCAGGCTTTTCAGATGCATGACTTGATATAACGGCTGGCGGATTTATCTGCGAACCTGCAATTGCTATTGTTGCCAGAGCTGTTGTTTTTAAAAATTCTCGTCGATCCATAGAAGCCTCCTTTGCAGCAGGTAGTTATGTGGTAAGCAAAATAAGTTACATTTAACCCGTATTTTTCAGGCAGGTCAGCGATAAAAACATACTTGACTTGACTTTCGTGTGTGAGAAAATTAATACATTATTTTGCAGGGCATTTACCATCATAGTTAATAACACCGCCCACAGGGCATACAGCGGACTATGGCAGTGAGTGACATAAATAATATTCAATTGTCCAGTTTATACTTGATTTTAAATATATGCTATTTAATACTATAAGGTCAATCTTATTTTATAGTCAATTTGGGGTCTTGCGATGTCGCAGCAATCCGAAACCCATTTTACATGATAGGGAATATTCCCTTGAAGTATCTGATTTTGTCTATATCATGCACGAAGGAAAGATAAA
>MGPS01000041.1 GCA_001797495.1 Deltaproteobacteria bacterium GWC2_42_11 | reverse complement strand
TTATGGTAAGTATGGGGGTTGCATATTTCCCAGGTTTAAAGGCAGATACAGAGGACGAAATTGTTGGTTTTGCAGACAGGTGTCTTTATCAGGCAAAAAGTGGTGGAAAGAACAAGGTAGTAGTTGCCTGATATTGTTTTTCAAATCAGTTTTTCTCCACTTGACCTGAAAATTATAATTCCCTACAATCAAATACATGGTTCATCGAGGACTGAAAAATGTTCCACGTGGAACACAATACATACGACATCATAGTTATAGGCGCTGGACATGCAGGGTGTGAGGCTGGGCTTGCAGCAAGCAGGCTGGGCTTAAAGACATTGGTTTTGACAATAAACCTTGACACAATAGGTCTTATGTCCTGTAACCCGGCAATTGGCGGGCTTGCAAAGGGGCACCTTGTAAAAGAGATAGATGCGCTTGGCGGTGAGATGGCAAGGGTTGCTGATGCAGCAGGGATACAGTTCCGCACCCTGAACGCAAGCAGAGGTCCTGCGGTAAGGGCAACGAGGGTGCAGGCAGACAGGCAGATGTACCGCCTGAAGATGAAATCAGTTCTTGAGAATCAGGAAAACCTGTATATAAGACAGGGACTGGTGGAAAGGATATTGACCGAAAAAAACAGGGTGGTTGGTGTTGAGACAAACATCAGCGAAGTATTTAATGCTGATGGTGTAATTGTTACAACAGGGACATTTTTAAGAGGGCTCATCCACATAGGGATGGCGAACTACCCTGGCGGAAGGGCAGGAGATATCCCTGCAATCAACCTTTCAAACAGTTTAAAGGAACTTGGGCTGGAACTGGGCAGACTTAAAACAGGTACATGCCCGAGGCTTGATGCAAAAACGATTGATTTTACAGAGTTGGCTATTCAGGAGGGGGATAAAAACCCAACTCCATTTTCATTTTCAACAAAAGAAATCCTGCAAAAACAGGTGCCGTGCCACATAACACATACAAACAGCGAAACCCACAGGATTATAAAGGAAAACCTTGACAGATCTCCACTTTACGGCGGTGTTATAAGGGGTATAGGTCCGAGGTACTGTCCTTCCATAGAAGATAAAGTTGTAAGGTTTAGCGATAAGGAAAGGCACCAGATATTTTTGGAACCAGAGGGCTATAATACAAATGAAATTTACCCGAATGGGCTTTCAACGAGTCTGCCTGTGGATGTTCAACTAAAGTTTTTAAGAACAATTAGAGGGCTTGAAAATACAGAGATATTAAGACCCGGCTATGCGATAGAGTATGATTATGTGTTTCCAATGCAATTAAAACCAACCCTTGAAACAAAGTCTATACACGGGCTTTACCTTGCCGGGCAGATAAACGGGACATCAGGGTACGAAGAAGCAGCAGCCCAGGGCTTGATGGCAGGGATAAATGCAGCCTTAAAGATAAAAGGGGACGACCCTGTAATACTGCGGCGGGACCAGGCTTATATTGGTGTATTGATAGACGACCTTGTTACAAGAGGCACAAATGAGCCCTACAGGATGTTTACATCAAGGGCAGAGTACAGGCTTATTTTAAGGGAAGATAACGCAGACATACGGCTTCGTGAGACAGGATATATGGTTGGACTGGTGGATAATAATACATACAAGGTATTTAATAAAAAGAGGGAACTTATTGAAAAAGAAATAAAGTACCTTGAAAATACAAGGATAAGCCCAGACACAGGCAGCAGTTTGCAATTAGCAGTTAGCAATTGGCAGTTATGCCAAATGGAAACTGAAGACTGCCAACTAAAAAAAACAGGGATAAACAGGCAGTCATTCGCCTTAAAAGAACTCTTAAAAAGACCCGAAATAGACCTTACGGGGATATACAGGATTATTGGGAGAAAAGAAACTCCGGATACAAGGGTTATGGAACAGATAGAGATACAGGTAAAATACGAAGGCTATATAAAAAGGCAGAACGAACTGGTTGAAAAATTCAAACGGATGGAGGAGGTAAAGATACCTGATGAAATAGTTTATTCAGAAGTAAGCGGACTTTCAACAGAGGTAAGGGATAAACTTACAAGGATAAGACCTGTGTCCATAGGGCAGGCAAGCCGCATATCAGGGGTTACACCTGCAGCAATTTCGATGCTTTTAATACATTTAAAAAAGATGGGCAGAATATGAGAAATAAAAGTCAAAAGTCAGGCAATAAAGAATTAAAAGATTTAATAAAAATTGGTGCAGAGGGGATTGGATGTCCCCTTGGAGATAAAGAAGTCACCCTGTTTTTAAAATATCTTAATGAACTCAAGGAATGGAATAAAAGGATAAACCTAACTGCAATAAAGGATGATGAAGATGTTATAACAAGGCATTTTCTGGATTCGCTAACTCTTGTGCCGATGCTGAGGAACTCCAGGACATTGCTGGATATTGGCTCTGGTGCAGGCTTTCCTGGCATACCATTAAAGATTATTCTTCCAGGATTGAATGTAACCCTATTGGACTCTAACAGCAAAAAGGTGGCATTTATGAGACATATTATAAGAACCCTTGAATTAAAAGGGGTTCATGCCCTCCACGGGAGTGCAGAGGACACTCAAATCTTAAATGGACTTGGCACATTTGATGCCGTTACATCCAGGGCATTTTCAGGATTAAGGAAATTTTTAAAAATAGCAAAACCATATGTAAAAGATAAAGGGATTATACTTGTGGTGAAAGGTCCTAAGGGGATTAAGGAATTAAAAGGATTAGAGGAAATGGAAGGGTTAAATCTTATTGAAAAAAGGGATGTTAAACTCTCATTTTCTGATATAATAACAAGTATATTTGTGTTTAAAAAAGAGACGGAGGTTCTATGCTAATAAAAAAACCATCGGATATGTCCCCATCTGAGATTACGGACAAAGAACTCTATCTAAACCGCCGGGAGTTTATTGCCAAAACTGCCATTGCCATAGGCGGCGCTGCTGTATCAGGTATCAAAATTACAACAGATGCTAATGCAGGACAGAAACTAAATGTAACAAAACGAGGGCATTTTGCAGAAGGGGAAAAGGAGACGCCATTTAAGCATGCTGCCAATTACAACAACTTTTATGAATTTTCAACAAATAAAGAGGATGTGGCAGAATTAAGCCGCAATTTCCGCACCCGACCATGGACAGTTTCTGTGGAAGGTCATGTAAAAAAACCAAGGGTCTATGATATTGATGAGATTATAAAGGCATTCCCTCTCGAGGAAAGGATTTACCGTTTCAGATGCGTTGAAGCATGGTCTATGGTCTTGCCATGGGTTGGCTTTCCTCTCGGAGATTTTATAAAAATCTGTGAGCCTTTATCAAATGCAAAATATGTTGAATTTACAACCCTCTATAACCCAAAACAGATGCCTGGACAGCAAAGAAACGTTTTAGAATGGCCATATGTTGAGGGACTGAGGATTGATGAGGCGTTAAATCCCCTGACCATTCTTGCGCTTGGCATGTATGGGGAGGTGCTGCCAAATCAAAATGGCGCACCATTAAGGCTTGTTGTGCCGTGGAAATATGGTTTTAAAAACATCAAATCCATTGTAAAAATAAGGTTTGTGGAGGATATGCCCATAAGTTCATGGATGAAGGCATCTCATCAGGAATATGGATTTTATGCCAATGTGAACCCCAGTGTCCCTCATCCACGATGGAGTCAATCTGAAGAGCGGCGGCTCGGAGAGTTTTTAAAGATAAAGACCCTTATGTTCAATGGATATGCTGAACAGGCGGCAGATATGTATAAGGGTATGGATTTAAGAAAATATTTTTAAAATAGTCTTTATATGAACCTTGCCTTTGGCGAATCTGATAAATGGAAAAAGACAGTTAAAATTATTGTCTTTATCCTGTCCCTTATACCTTTTGGACATCTTTTAACCCTTACAGTTATTAAAGAACTTGGTGCAAATCCTGTGGAAAAGATTATCCATACAACAGGCGACTGGGCGCTTAATTTTCTGCTCGTTACCCTTTCAATAACCCCTTTGTCCCGCATCTTTGGATGGACATCCCTTACAAGATTTCGCAGGATGATAGGACTATTCTCAATTTTTTATGCAAGTCTCCATTTCATGACATATATAGGAATTGATAAGGGGTTTTCATTAAAGGCAATTTTTGAGGATATAGTGGAGCATAAGAGGATTATCGTAGGTTTTACAAGTTTCATCCTTCTCATCCCTCTTGCTGTAACATCAACAAACAATATGGTCAGGCGCCTTGGGTATAACAGGTGGAAGACATTGCATAAATTGGTGTATATCAGCGCCATTGGCGGGGTTATCCATTACCTGCTGCTCGTTAAAAAGGATATGCAGCGACCCATGATTTATGCAGCGCTCCTTTTGTTATTACTGGGGCATAGGTTTGTAATATATTTCTTTGACTCTTATACGAGACAAAGAAAAGGCATATAATTGTTCCACGTGGAACATTTGAGAATTTATACTTGAAAAGAAAAAAAATTATGCTAAACTGTCTTCACTTTTCAATAAACTGTTAACTGCCCAAAAATAGACTTTGATTTTTGGGGAAACCTGCAAGTTGCCTGCCAGACGAGGCAGCGGACAATTTGGACGACGAGCCGTATGTTCACCGATACGGTGAGGAGTAAAAATTGTCCGATAACGAAGTATGGCAGGCAAATCGCAGGTTTGTAAAATAGCGAGGTTTTTAATCGCTATTTTACGGTAACAGATTGCAGGAGGGGTTTTGGCAAGGATTATAAGTGTAGCAAATCAAAAAGGAGGGGTTGGTAAGACAACAACCGCAATAAACCTTGCGGCATCTATTGCGATCGCTGAAAAAAGGGTGCTTCTCATAGATTTTGACCCGCAGGGCAATGCAACCAGCGGTGTTGGCGTAGTGAAAAATGAAGTGAAAACAGGAATATATCATGCACTAATACAGCACAGGGATATTAAGGAAATAGTAAGGGATACAGAATTGTCATTTTTAAGGGTAGTCCCTTCAACTATTGACCTTATAGGCGCAGAGATAGAACTTGTTGATGACCCTGAAAGGGAATACAGGTTAAAAGAAGCATTGAATGTTATTAAAAACGAGTATGATTATATATTGATAGACTGCCCGCCATCCTTAAGCCTCCTGACAGTTAATGCCCTGACAGCCTCAGATTCTGTCATAATCCCGCTTCAATGCGAATACTATGCGCTTGAGGGGCTTTCCCAGTTATTAAACACATTGGATCTCGTAAAAAAGAATCTAAATCCAATGCTTGAGATAGAAGGCATCCTGTTAACCATGTTTGATTCAAGGAACAACCTGAGCCATCAGGTCGCTGATGAGGTTAAAAACCATTTCAACAGCAAGGTCTTCAACACCATAATCAGCAGGAATGTAAGACTTAGCGAAAGCCCAAGTTTTGGCAAGCCCGTGCTTCTTTATGATATTGTATCAAAAGGCGCTATAAATTATATGGAGTTGGCAAAGGAGATAATTTCAAGGGGAAGGATACATTAGAATTGGTGAATGAGTTAATGACTAAACCCAGCTACTCATCTACACAACTACTCATAAAGAGGGGATTATTCTTATGATTCAGAAGAGAAAGGTTTTAGGCAAGGGGCTGGGTGCATTGATCAGGGGTGCAGAGGGCACAGGCGGAGATTATATTAAAATTCCTGCAGAGGATATAAAGCCAAACAGGTTTCAGCCGAGAAAGACATTTGAAGAAAGTTCACTTAAAGAACTTGCAGAATCTATAATGGAAAAGGGGATTATTGAACCTGTAATTGTACGCAGGGACGATACAGGTTACGAGTTGATTGCAGGTGAAAGGAGGCTCCGTGCAGCAAAACTGGCTGGGCTAAAGGACATACCTGCTGTTATAAAGGATGTCTCAGATGAAGAGGCACAGGAACTTGCTATAATTGAGAATATCCAGCGCGAAGGATTAAACCCCATAGAGCAGGCAGAGGGGTTCAAAAGCCTTATGAATAGGTTTGGCCTTTTACAGGAGGATGTTGCAAAAAAGGTTGGCAAGGAAAGGGCAAGCGTCGCTAACTTTTTACGGCTCCTGAAACTGCCGGTTGATATAAGGGACGAGATAGCAAAAGGCTCTGTTACAATGGGACATGCAAAGGTTATGCTTTCTTTAGAAAAGGAATCGTTGCAGAGGGATGTTTGCAGACAGGTTATAACAAAGGGGCTCTCAGTGCGGGAAACAGAAAGTTTAGTTAATAAATTCAATAGGATACGCCGAGCAAGGAGGAGTTCAAAGACAACTCCTAGTCCTGATGCAAAATATCTGGAAAAAGAGATGCAGGGCATATTTGGGACAAAGGTCTCTATCAAAGAAAAGAAAGGAAAGGGGAGGATTGAGATAGAGTTTTATTCCACGGAAGACCTTGATAGGATTTTTGAAATTATAAGGGGTATAAAGAGGTAACAAAAGTGTTTAAAAACAATTTACATATAGATATGATAAAGATTGTTTTCTGCCTTTTTATTTTTTTGTCATATGCCAACCAAGATTGTCTTGCCAGTGTTATCACTATAACCGGCCCCGATGCTCCTAATAACGGCGACCAGTATACAGCGACAGGAGGGACACCGCCATATACATGGGCTATCAGCAAAGGCTCTATAACACAGGGTGGTGTTGTAACAGTATCAGGGCAATGCGGAACAGC
>MGPS01000040.1 GCA_001797495.1 Deltaproteobacteria bacterium GWC2_42_11 | reverse complement strand
CAGTATTTCCTGCAAGTTTTTGTATGTCGTGGACAATTACAATTTTTCTGCCGCCAAAGATAACCTCCTTTGGGGGTATATATATCTTTCCTCCAAGGGTATTTTTCAGTCCGTTAATCTCTCCGTCATTATTGCCAAATACAGCAATAAATGGGCATACAAGTTTATTAAACTCGTCTGCTGCAAAAGGTGCAACAATGTCCCCTGCGTGGATTACAGCATCAACCTTTTCCTTATTAAATAATTTAACCGCCTTCTTTATGGCAGGCAGGTTGTCATGTGTGTCAGAGATAAGACCTATTCTCATAAAATCCTGCTAATCTTTACTCCCCGCTGCTGACTGCCTTTAAAAGAGTTTCCTTTATCTCTTTAAGCTTTTCACTGTAATAGACCTTTTGCCCGAATATGTCCTTTACATAGAATATATCCGCTGCTTCACTCCCTCTTGTCGCTATCTTTGAGACATAGATGTAAAGCCCGAGTTTTGAAAGGCTGCTCGTAATATCATACAAAAGCCCTACCCTGTCCTGTGCATGTATGTCAATGACAGTGAACTCATCAGAGACCTCGTTGTCAATCTCAACGGATGAAGGTACAGGGGGTTTTGGTTTCCTGTCCAGTATAGATTTCCTTTTTTTTGCGAGGAGGCTCTCAATATAGACTGTGCCTGTGAGCACATCTGTCATTGCCTTCCTCACCCGTTCCCATTTCATTTCATCCGTTATCATGTCTCCTGAAGGTGTGTTGACCTGAAGCACATCCAGCGCAATGCCGTTCTTGAGGGTATTTATCTGAGCGCCGAGTATATTTATATTGTTCGCTGCCATGACGCCTGTTATCTTTGAGAAGAGCCCGTGCATATCAGGGGTGCATATAGTAACCTCAGTATAGTTCCGTTCTGTATTATGCCTTATATCCATTGTGAAAAGTTTACTGCCCAGCTGCTCAACAACCCTTATATGCTCTGCTATAACCTCCCTTGAGTTTGAAAGGAAATACCTCTGGGGGAGGAGTCTGAAATAGTTTTCAACAATACCCCTGTCAATCTCCCCTGCAAGCATATTGGAGACATTGTCTATTATCACATGTATCCTCTTCACCGCGTCCTCAATCTCAAATGTCCCCCTCTCTATCACTGTAAGCGCCTTGAAATACAATTCCTGAAAGAGTGCTGCCTTCCACTGGTTCCATACATCAGGACCTACAGCCCTTATGTCTGCAAATGCCAGGAGGTAGAGGAGGTTCAGCCTGTTAATATCCACGATTTTCTTTGCAAACTCTATAACCAGTTTTTCATCGTGTATGTCACGGTGCTGTGCAGTGTCAGGGAGGATGAGGTGGTATCTTACGAGGAATTTAACGAGTTCAATATCCTCTTCAGTCATGCCGAACCTTGTGAGAATCCTCTCTATTATCTCTTGCCCTTTTTCGGCATGTCCCTTACCCATTGATTTGCCTATATCGTGCAGAAGGACACCCAGTATAAGGAGTTCAGGTCTGGTTACTTCTTCAAATATTGTTGTAAGGAGGAAGAAATCCTTTTTGTAGTCAAATGTCCTTAGTTTTTCAAGTTCCCTTACTGCAAAGAGTGAATGCGCATCCACAGTATATATGTGATACATGTCATGCTGTACCCTGCATGTAATGTCATTGAATTCAGGTATTATCCTGCCAAGGAACCTCAGCATGTGCATCTCCTGAAGCGTTTCAAATGACATCCCGCTTTTCAATATATTGAGAAAGGATGCGACAGTCTCTTTTGAAGACCGCACACTATCGTCAATGAGGTGCAGGTTTTTAAGTAATAGTTCCCTTGTAAGGTTGTCAAGACCTGTATTGTGCATACAGGAGAGTTCAAACGCCCTCATCATCTTGCATGGCTTTTCCTTGAAGAGTTCATGGTCCTTTACGCATATGAGGCTGCTGCATAATCTGAAGTCCCCGTCAATATCCTTCTCCATATCGCATACATAACCTGAAAAATCGGTCATGTACCCGTGTATGCACCTGGATGTTATGAGGGACGAATAATGGAAGATGTTTGATGCATGGAGGTAGTACGTCTGCATGAACTTTTCCACACCTAAAGACTCTGCTGTGTCCTTAAAGTGAAAAAGTTTTGCAATCCTTTTCTGGTAGTCAAATGTCAACTGGTCTGTCTTTTTTTTACTCTCAAAATGGAGTTCGTTCCTCACCTTCCACAGAAAGTCTATTGAGTCGTAGAGATGCCTGAATTCATTATCTGGCAGGAAACCGTTATCACGCAGCCCTTCCAGCCCTGTAGCCCCGCACTTTATCTTTGCAGTCCATATGGCTGTGTGTATATCCCTGAGCCCTCCTTCACCCTCTTTGACATTCGGTTCAAGTATGTAAACAGTGCCTCCGTATTTTGCATGCCGAAGCCTGCTTTCATCAAGTTTCTCTTTTATAAACCTGTCTGCATCCTTTTCGCTGAACAAACTTTTGCGCGTCTTCAATGCCAGTTCTTCAAAGAGGTCTTTGTCCCCTGCAATATACCTAGAATCAAGCAGCGCTGTCTTTGTCTTGATGTCTTCCTTTGCAAGGCTTATGCACTCCTTCAGCGACCTGACACTGAACCCTATATCCAGCCCCGTGTCCCATAACACATATAGAATCCTTTCTGTAAGTCTTTCTATTGAAGGCGAGAGTTTCTTCGGGTAGAGGAACATCAGGTCTATATCCGAACGTATATTGAGTTCGCCCCTGCCGTAGCCGCCGAGTGCAATCAGGGCATAATTAAAATCATCTCTGAATGATTTTCTGAGTTCAGTTTCCATGTGGGCATAAAGGGTTTTTAAAAAATTGTCTATAAGACAAGTGTAGTCCTTTACAACCTCATGCCCTGATGCGCCGTCCATGTGCCTTTCCCTCAGGGCATCCTCACCCATTTTCAGGTAGTCCTTTACCGACTCAATTACATTATCCCTCTTAAGGACCAGGTTCATTATTCTGCTGTCTCCGTTTCCTTTAAATACCCTTTTATTCCCGATGTTATGCCGTTTACTATCTCACGGATGTAGTTCTCGTCCCTGAGCCTTGCCTCTTCACGGAGGTTGCTAATGAATGACACCTCCACGAGTACACTCGGCATATGCGTGCCTACGAGCACATAAAACGGCGCCCCCTTTACACCATTCCCCTTCACATCACTGTATTTTTTTCTGAGTGAGGATACGAGAGATTCCTGGATATTTGATGCAAGCACGCTGGACTCATTATGCTTTGCTGTCTTCATGAGGTCGTTCAGAATATACTGGAGGTCGCTCATCTTCTTTGTTGACACAGCGTTTTCTCTGGCAGCCACCCTCATTGCTGTTGCATCGTCTGTCAGGTCAAGGTAGTATGTCTCAACACCGCTTGCCTCTTTATTGAAACTCGCATTGACATGGACAGATACGAATATATCTGCATTCTTTGTATTTGCTATCGCTGTCCTCTCTTCAAGCGGGATAAATGTGTCGTCACCCCTTGTCAGCACCACATCAGCGCCGAGTTCATTCTCAATGCTGGACTTGAGTAATTTTACTATCCTGAGCGCTACATCCTTTTCCTGAAGCCCCTTTTTACCTATAGCGCCCG
Organism: Deltaproteobacteria bacterium GWC2_42_11; assembly: GCA_001797495.1. Lineage (GTDB taxonomy): Bacteria > Desulfobacterota > GWC2-55-46 > UBA9637 > GWC2-42-11 > GWC2-42-11. The sequence continues at coordinate 17,421 of MGPS01000040.1, read as the reverse complement.
GGTCATGTCCGCCGTGCCCTGCATCAATTACAATCCTGCCTGTTTTTTGACTGGTCTGTTTTTTTACTTTATCAAGGAGTGGTACAGGGGAGATTGTAGTTTCCGCTGCCTTTTTCTGGTGCCCTTTTACATCTACAACCACCCTGAAAGGTCCTTCCATAGGGAATATCTTGTAGTCGTCAATAGACTCTATATCCAGCACAACCCTCACAATGTCCTTTGAATACTGCCCTGCCCTTGCCATCCTCAAAAGTCCGTCATTTATGGGTACCTCTTTAATGTTTGGACTTAATACAGCATTCTTGAAATCAATGTAGAGCCTTCTCGGCTTTTCAATAGAAGGATCTTCTTTCAGGAGCCTTGATTCATATACTGTTTCGCCTGTTAAGTTGATAACCACCCTTGTATATGTGGGGTTTGACCAGTATTTTATTTCAGTAACATGGACAGGTTTGTTTGTATCAACTCTATTAGCATGTTTCTTAATATTATTGGCAGGCTTTGCATCAACCCGACCAGCAGATATAAAAATGAGGAAGGATGCAAAAAAAATAATTCCAGCCGTCTTACTGCACAATGTGAATATGTTATTTTTTATGCCGCACATTTACTTATTCACCCATTTATCCAAACAGGTCTAAAGACCTGTCTCTACGGCAGTAATTCCTTTAATTTCTCAAGTTCCAGCAGCGCCTCAATAGGCGTAAGTTTGTTGGGGTCTATTGCTTTTAATGCCTCTTTAACAGGGTCTTTCTCTGCAAACAGGTTTAACTGCCGTGTCTTAATCACCATGTTCTTTGATGCTGCCAGTCTTGGCATCCCAATTTCGTCAAGTTCCCCTTTTTCAAGGTTCATGAGTATTTCCTTTGCCCTTGCTGTAACCTCTTCAGGAAACCCTGCAAGTTTTGCCACCTGTATCCCGTAACTCCTGTTTGTACCTCCTGGAACAACCTTTCTTAAGAATATAACCTTGTCGTTCCATTCCCTTACTGCAATATTATAATTTTTAACCCGTTCCTTTGTCAAAGGGAGTTCAGTGAGTTCATGGTAGTGCGTTGCAAAAATAGTCTTTGCCCTGATGCACGGGTTGTCATGGATATATTCAACAACAGCCCATGCAATACTCAAGCCGTCGTAAGTGCTGGTTCCTCTCCCTATCTCGTCAAGGATGATGAGGCTTCGTGGTGTTGCGTTGTTAAGTATATTTGCTGTCTCGAGCATTTCCATCATAAAAGTAGAGTGCCCGCTTGTTATGTCGTCAGATGCGCCGACCCTTGTGAATATCCTGTCAACTATCCCTATATCCGCATTGTCAGCAGGGACAAAGCTACCTATCTGAGCCATAAGTGTAATCAAGGCAGTCTGCCTTAAATAAGTTGACTTGCCTGCCATATTCGGACCTGTTATCACGAGTATCTGGCTTTCATCCGGGTCAATGTGTATATCGTTTGGTACAAACCGCTCTGTCTGTGCTGCCTCTATAACAGGATGCCTCCCGTTTACTATATTTATTACCCCGTCTGTATTTACAGCCGGTTTTGCATAATCCATCTCGTCTGCAATCTGTGCAAGCGATGTTACTGCATCAAGCCCTGCCAGAAGGTTTGCTGTATGCTGTATCCTGTCAACATAGTTTGCAGCCTTATTCCTTATACTGTTGAACGTCTCATGTTCCAGAGACAATATCCTGTCTTCTGCTGTCATGACCTTTGTCTCAAGTTCCTTGAGTTCAGCAGTTATAAACCTTTCTGCATTCGTGATAGTCTGCTTCCTTATGTAGTGCGGCGGGACTGAAGAGAGGTTTGCCTTTGTTATCTCAATATAATACCCGAAGACATTGTTAAACCTGACCTTAAGGGAATTTATCCCTGTCTTTGCCCGTTCTTCAGTTTCAAGTCTTGCTATCCATGCCTTACTATCCCTCCTTATCTCACGGAGGTTGTCCAGTTCGGCATTATATCCTCCCTTTATTACACCCCCCTCTTTTAATGAATTAGGCGGGTTATCAGCAATGGCTGCGCCGATTAATTCAACCACTTCCTCTACTTTGTCAAGCCCGAGGTGTATCCCCTTTAAAAGCGGTGAATTAAAATTGGAGAGGTTTTCTTTTATTGCAGGGATTTGCATAAGAGATGCCATAAGTGAGGTTAAGTCCCGCGGCGCTGCAATGGGCATTGTTATCCTGCCTGCAAGCCTTTCCATGTCATAGACCCTTGTCAGGATGGTCTGGATATTTTCTCTTGCACCCCTGTCCCTGACAAGTTCAGAGACAGCATCAAGCCTTTTGTTTATTTCAACTGTATCAAGGAGCGGGCAGTCCAGCCATGTCCTTATTTTCCTTGCACCCATCGCAGTCCTTGTCCTGTCAAGGAAGTCAATGAGTGTGTGTTTTCTTGACCCATCCCTCATGTTCTCTGTAAGTTCAAGGTTCCTCTTTGTTATGGAGTCTATTACCACAAACTGATCAGGGTAATATGGCGATAACCTTTTTATGTGAACAAGTCCTGACCTCTGTGCACCTTTAACATAACGGAGGAGTACAGCGCTTGCGATAAGACCATGAATCAGGGAGGTGCAGCCGAACCCATCCATTGATGAAACCTTAAAATGTTCCAGGAGGAGTAATGCTGCTTCATCAGAGGAAGGCAGATGGTCAATATATGTTATCCTGTTTTTCCATGTAGAACTGATTGCCTCCCAAAAATCAGGATTGGAGTTGCCTGCATTCTCGGGGATAACCAATTCCATCGGGTTTATCCTTTTTATCTCCTCTGTGAGTTTTATAATATCGTTAAATTCTGCAACTCTGAAATCACCTGTTGTGGCGTCCATGTATGCGAAGCCGCAGACCTCACCGCTGTAAACGACAGATGCAATAAAGTTGTTCGCCTTTGCATCAAGGAGTTCTTCGTCAAATGCCACACCCGGTGTAATAACCCTTGTGATTTCTCTTTTTACAATCCCCTTTGCTGTCTTCGGGTCTTCTATCTGTTCGCACACAGCGACCTTGCAGCCGTTCTTTATCAGTTTTGCTATGTAGTTGTTTGCAGAATGATAAGGGATGCCGCACATCGGAGGTGCAGACGGGTCGCCTTTGTCCCTTGTTGTAAGTGTGAGACCGAGCAGTCTTGATGCTATTTGTGCATCCTCAAAAAACATCTCATAAAAATCCCCCATACGGAAGAACAGGATGGCGTCCTTGCAGTTTTCCTTTACCTCAAGGTACTGACGTATCATCGGCGTCAGTTGACAGATTGGTTGAGATGTCACCCCCTGCATAGAGGTTGATATTAACAGAATAGACTTTTATTTGCAAACCTTGCGGAATGATGCGGTTTATGTTATCTAAATAATATGTATTCCCGCCTTTTGTTCCGAAAATATCTTTTTGCTGCTGCTGCCTGCACCGCCTGCAAACCCGTAGCCTCTAAAAGCCTCCCACCCAAACGGTTTGCCAGCAGGGCAGGCAGCAGCAAGATTTTCATGCCACTTTGTGAGCCTATGGTTCGTGTGGGTTTCACCATTACCTTTCTGTTATTTTTTTTCAGCGCCGATGCGTATGCATATGATGTTACACGTTCTCCGGATTTCTGGATATCACGGTTGGATAACCCTGATGCAGTATTGATGGACGATTTCCGGATAAAAATGTTCAATGAAGAGATTATCGCATCAATTGACCAGATGGCAGATGTCAGCAGGATGGGCGAGACAATCGCAGGAGATATAATAAAAGGATATATACTGGAAGACCCCCTCCCGAAAGACAAGGCAATGTTTGACAGGAATGGCAGGAAGGTAAGAGAGGCTTTTTACAGGCAGGTGGAGAAAAATTTTAATCTCGATGGTGTGGGTAATGAGGTAAGAGTAAGATTCGGTGTTATGGTTAAGAGGGCAGATATAAGGGCATTCCCTACTTTAGATCCCTTATTTAAATCAGCAGGGTCAAAGGGTTTTGATGCGGTGCAGTATTCATCAATATACCCGCCTGAAGTCGTTGCACTCCTCCACATAAGCAAAGACAGGGAGTGGGGATTCTTCCAGACTGGCTTTGTAAGGGGATGGATAAGGCTTGACAGTGTTGCATTCGCAGAAGGCAGAGGGATGATAGACCCTTACGGAGCGGAGGGCAAGGAATTCCTCATTGTTACAGGAAGTTTTGTAAATATCTACAAGGATAGAGAACTCAAAAAGGTTATTGAAAGGCTCCCGATGGGTGCCAGACTCTCCATTTCAGGGGAATATAAAGACAGATGGGGTGTTGCATTTCCGCACAGGGTTAAGGATGGACTGCTTAAATGGGGGAGTGCATATATCAGCAAAAAATCCGATGTAAGTATTAGATTCCTTCCTTATTCAAAAAAGAATATCATCAGGCAGGCATTTAAGGTTCTTGACGAAGAGTATGGGTGGGGTGGAATAAACAGGAAAAGGGACTGTTCATTGTTTATCAGGGATGTGTTTGCAACTGTTGGCGTTAATATCCCGAGGAATTCAAGACAGCAGGCAGTTGTCGGCAGTGTGCTTGTGAACACTGGCAGCAGCGGCTCTGCAGAGGAAATAAAATCTGTCATCGGGTCATCCGCGCCTGGCATAACCCTTCTGGCTATGGACGGGCATATAATGTTGTATCTGGGCAATATTGAAGAAAGGCATTATGTCATACACTCGGTCTACCGTTATGAGGATGTTGAAGGTATTAAGGTTGTTAATAAAACCACTGTCACTGATTTAAATACCGGAAGTGGAACAAAAAATGGTGCAATTATGGACAGGATTAAAGGTGTGACACTTTTAATACCAAACGGATATATATCTGAAGCAAGCCGGCCGTGAACCCAATCCTGTTAAAAAAACATCTTGATAAACTCTATATATCCTTTGACAGGAGGTCTGTTTCACCTGACCCCCTTGAATTCCTGCACAGGTATAAAAATCCTTTAGACCAGGAGATTGTTGGACTGATTGCATCGTCGCTCGCTTATGGGAAGGTGGAAATCATATTAAGGAATATAAGTCATGTCTTAAGTGTAATGGGTGCCTCACCTTATAAATTCACAATAAATTTTGACCCTGTGGCGCAGGCAGGGTTATTCAGTGGTTTTTCACACAGGTTCAATAAAGGGAGAGACATCGTATGCCTTATATATTTTGCAAAACAGATTATAGATGAGAACGGCTCAGTATATAATTTTTTTTTAAAAGGATATAACCCAGGTGATGAAAATATAAGACCTGCCCTTGTAAGTTTCTCCAGAAGGGTCCTTTCACTTTCTCCGTCAACAATCTATAACAAGAGGGGGACACTCCCTGAAGGTGCAGGGGTGAGGTTTTTCTTTCCATCCCCTGAACAGGGGAGTTCGTGCAAGAGGCTGAACCTCTATTTGAGGTGGATGGTGAGGAGAAAGGATGTTGACCTGGGTCTGTGGAAGGGTATAGAACCTGCAAAACTCATTATCCCGCTAGACACGCATATTGCCAGAATATCAGGGAATATCGGGCTTACAAAAAGGAAGAGTCCTGGCTGGAAGATGGCAGAAGAGATAACAGATAATCTCAGGAAACTGGATTTTAGCGACCCTGTTAAATATGATTTCAGTCTCTGCAGGCTCGGAATTCTGGACAGGTGCACAAGGAAGAAGGATAAAGAAAAATGCAGTTTCTGCCTTATAAAGAGGGTATGTGTCTTATAAAAGTTATTTCTTGCCAAAACAATTTACTTTAGATAAAATCCGAAATGTTTTCAGCGGGCATATCCTGCCTGTAATTATAAGAATAAGGGGTGTAATATGTTCGGTATAGGTCTGCCTGAACTTATTGTAATACTGGTTATAGGACTTATAGTCATAGGTCCGCATAAGCTGCCTGAGATAGCGACGGCGCTGGGGAGGGCGTTCGGGGAATTTAAAAAGGCGACAGATGAATTAAAGAGCAGTGTGCAGAATATAGAAAAGGACATCAATATAGATAATAAGCCCCCGCAGCCGCAGAAGAAAGAACCATCAAAACCACCTGCCCTTTCAAAAGATACAAATGGTACAGCAGCAGTAAAAGACACAGCGAATACCGCTGAAGCAAAGGGCACGGGAGATAGTCCAGTTGATAAAGTCTGAGGAGAAACTCCCGTTTACCCATCACCTGGCTGAACTCAGGAAAAGACTGATTGTTTGTTTCATTGCAGTGGGCATCGGGTTTGGCATATCATATTACTTTTCGCTGGAACTATTTGCCTTTCTCTCAAGACCGCTCTTTGATGCCATGCCAGAGGCTTCTGTATTCATGGTATTCACCGGTGTCGTAGAGCCATTCTTCACATACCTCAAGATATCGCTTCTGGCAGGTATATTCCTTGCAAGTCCTGTCTTAATACATCAAATATGGTTGTTTATTACACCTGGCTTGCACGAGGGTGAAAAGAAGTGGGTTATACCGATTGTTGTATCAGGCTTTATCCTGTTTATAGGCGGGGCGATGTTCGGGGATTATCTTGTTATACCTATTGGTTTTAAATACTTCCTGAGTTTTGCAACAGATTCTCTGAAGCCCATGCTTTCAATGAACGAATTTTTTTCGTTCATGATGAAGTTCCTCCTTGCCTTTGGTGTAGTGTTTGAAATGCCTTTGGTCATCTTTTTCCTTGCAAGACTTGGCATAGTGGATGCGAAGATGCTTTCCAAATACAGGAAATACTCCATCCTCCTCATATTCATAGCGGCTGCAATCTTAACACCTACACCTGATGTCTTCAGCCAGTTCCTTATGGCAGCGCCGATGATGGTATTATATGAGATTGGTGTTATACTGGCGAGGCTCTTCGGAAAGAAAAAGGAGACTGAATCGTAAGGTTAAGCCCTGTCCTTATCAGGCTGCGGCATCGTCTTTTACAACCATACCGTCCCTGAAATAGATGCGCCTTTTTGCATATCCTGCAATGTCTGCCTCATGTGTGACCATAACAACTGTTATGCCATTTTCGCTGTTCAGTTTTTGAAACAGTTTCATTATCTCGCTGCTTGTCTGTGAGTCCAGGTTCCCTGTCGGCTCATCTGCAAAGATGAGGGACGGGTTGTTTATAAGAGCCCTCGCTATTGCAACCCGCTGCTGCTGTCCGCCTGACAGTTGGTTTGGTCTGTTGCGTGCCTTTTCTTCAAGCCCTACTATCTTCAGTGCATTAAGTCCCCTTTCGTGCCTTTCTCCTGCACCAGCGCCACTATATCGTATTGGCAGCACGACATTTTCAAGGGCAGTCATCCTCGTGAGGAGATTGAAACTCTGGAATACAAAACCTATTTTCTTGTTGCGGATTGCTGCAAGTTCATCCCTCGTTAATCTGCTTACATCCTGCTCATCCATGGTATAAATACCTTCAGTAGGTGTGTCGAGGCAGCCTATTATGTTCATGAAGGTTGACTTGCCGGAGCCTGACGGTCCCATTATTGCAACGAATTCACCTTTTTCTATCTTTAGCAATACGCCCTTAAGTGCAGGGAAATCAACACCTCCCATGCGATACACCTTTGAGAGCCCCTTCACCTCTATAAGTGGTGCCATACTATCTTATAAACCTCGGGATACCTGGCTGCCCGCCCTTCCCGTATTCAGGCTTCTTTGCAACTGTCTCTGTGATAACCTCATCCCCTTCTTTTATATCCCCTTCTGTTATCTCTGTATAATTACCGTCGCTTATGCCTGTTTTTACAGGAATGGGCGCAGGTTTGCCGTTTTTGAGGACCCATACCTTTTTCCCCTGCCCGTCTTTATGCATCTTTTCCTTGTCCTTTGGTCTGAACCTCAGTGCGGCATTCGGGACCTTCAGGACATTTTCCTTATGTGAGACAAGGAGTGTCACATTGGCAGTCATGCCGGGTTTTAACAGGAGTTCCGTGTTGTCAACATCTATCAGGCAGTTGTAGGTAACAACATTCTGGACTATTATGGGTGAGTTCCTTATCTGCGAGACCTTCCCCTTAAAAGTGTGGTCAGGATAGGCGTCCACTGTAAATACAGCGTCCTGTCCTGAAAACACATTCCCTATGTCAGCCTCGTCAACATTCGTGTTGACCTGCATCTTTGTAAGGTCTTTTGCAATTGTAAACAATGTGGGGGTCTGGAATGAGGATGCGACAGTCTGTCCCACATCCACATTGCGTGATACAACAATGCCGTTTACAGGGGAGATTATCCTTGTATGTTCCATGTCAAGTTTTGCGGATTCAAGGGATGCCTGGTTTTGCTTTGACTGGGCAATGGATGTTTTGTACTGTGCCTCAGCGGCATTTAACTGTGCGGTAACAGAGTCAAAATTTGCCTCTGCTGATTTCACCTGTGTAACCTGCGAGTCATAGGTAAACTGGGCATTGTCCATATCTTTCTGGCTGACAAGCCCTTCGCGCCACAGTCCTGTTATCCTGTCAAGATTCCTTTTCGCATCATTTACAGCAAGTTTTGCCTTGTCTATGTCTGCCCTTGCTGCCTCCCGCCTTGCCTTCAGGTTTGCTATGTTAGCCTTTGCATTTTCTATGCCTGCTAAAGCAGCCTCAAGGTTCGCCTCTGCCTGTTTTACCCTTGCAATAAATGGCGCGTCGTCTATCAGCGCTATTACCTGCCCATTTTTTACAGGGGAATTGAAATCAGCATAAAGTTCTCTTATCATGCCTGAGACCTGGCTGCCAACCAGTACTGTCGTAACTGCGTTCAGCGACCCTGTCGCTGATATTGAAGACTGTATATCACCCCGTTCGGCACTGACAGTTCTGTATTTTATGTCTTTGGTATTTTTGTTGATTACAAAAAACCATGCCCCGCCAAGCACAGCAGCAATTATCAGGAATACGATTATTTTTTTTATCATGTGTTTATATTAAGGCATCTGCAAATTCTTTTGCATCAAATTCCTGCAGGTCTTCCACTGTTTCACCAACACCAACATAGCGGATGGGTATCTTTAGTTCATCTGCTATCGCAACTATTATCCCGCCTTTTGCCGTGCCGTCAAGTTTTGTCAGGACGATACCTGTGATGCCAACCGCATCATTAAACATCTTTGCCTGATTCAGTGCATTCTGTCCTGTTGATGCATCAAGAACGAGCAGTATTTCATGCGGTGCCTCTGTTATTTCCCTTTTTATGACCCTCCTGATCTTTTTTAATTCTTCCATCAGGTTTGTCTTTGTGTGTAGTCTTCCTGCAGTATCCAGTATCAGTATGTCAACATCCCTTGCAACAGCAGCCTTTACAGCATCAAATGCCACTGCAGCAGGGTCTCCGCCATGGGCATATTTTATAACATTGCAGTTTGTCCGTTTGCCCCAGACATCCAGTTGTTCTACTGCTGCTGCCCTGAATGTGTCGCCTGCTGCGAGGAGGACACTTTTACCCTCTTCCTTAAATCTGGCAGCGAGTTTCCCTATCGTTGTTGTCTTGCCCGCACCATTTACACCAACAGCCATTATTATGCAAGGTTTTTTGGAAATATCCAGAGGCGACTGGCATCTTTTGAGGATATCCCTGACAGAATCTCTCAGGAAACATTTGAGTTCTTCAATATCCCTTGTACGGGCATTTTCCTTCAGCCAATTCGTCATCCTCATTGATACATTGACACCGACATCAGCAGTTATAAGAGATTCCTCAAGCGAATCCATAATCTCCTGATATGACGCGCCTGATGAAAATATATCCTCTATTTTATTTGTTAAACTCCTGTGAGTTTTGGCAAGCCCTGTTTTAAGTTTGTTAAAGATATTTTTCATGTTCGTATTAGTTCAGTTTTACTGATACGACTTTTGAGACGCCTGCCTCTTCCATTGTAATACCAAACAAGGTGTCTGCTATCTCCATTGTGCCCTTGTTGTGCGTTATCAGCAGGAACTGTGATTTCCTTGTCATCTCTTTTAAAAATTCATTAAACCTGCCGATGTTTGCGTCGTCGAGCGGGGCATCTACCTCATCTAGCAGGCAGAACGGGCTTGGCTTTATGAGGAATATTGAAAAGATTAGCGCTGTAGCGGTCATCGCCTTTTCTCCGCCTGAAAGAAGACTTATATTCTGCAATCTCTTGCCTGAGGGCTGGGCAGCGATATCTATACCGCTCTCGAGTATATCACCGTCATCGGTGAGCCTTAACTCTGCCCTGCCGCCGGGGAAAAATACCGGAAATACCTCCTGGAATTTAGTATTGATTGCATCAAATGTTTCCCTAAACCTCTGTCTGGTTGTCCTGTTTATCCTGTTTATTGCCTTATGGAGTGTTTCAACGGATTTGTTCAGGTCGCTCTGCTGGTCAAGGAGGAACTGCTGTCTCCTTTCCAGTTCTGCATACTCCTCAAGTGCAGACATGCTCACCTCTCCGAGGGATTCTATCTGCCTCTTGAGTTCTTCATGTCTTGCTGTTATTGCTTCATCCCCCATTAACTTTGTCTCTTCAGACGGGATGTGGATGTCGATATGTATGTGATATTTCTCTTCAACCCTTGCAAGGAGGTGTGTGATATTAAGTTCCATTTCCTTTAATGCAAGACTTGCTGCATTTATGTCTGCACGCAGGACATCCAATTCCTGTTTGGATGCCCTTATCCGATCTTCAAGGCTTTTGATCTCCTGTGCAAGTGCGTTTATTGTCTCTTCCTTTATAACATCTTCCCTGCTTATTGCATCTTTCTCCTTCAGGAGTTCTTCAATCTCCCTTTGTGTTTTCAGGATGTTTGACTCGTGGGTACTTATCTCTCTCCCCCCCTTTTCTATTTCCAGCATCTTTGCATCTGTCTGCCTGCTAACCTTTTCAATAAACTCTTCCTTTTCTGTTTCTTTAAGCCTCATCCCGTCAAGCCTCTCTCTGGAAGACGCAAGGCTCACCTTTATGTCAGTTACAATATTTTGCAGTGATTCTTTTTCCTTTAAAAGGACCATGACCTCCTCTTCAATGGTTTTTATAAAGGTTTCAGTTTTACTTCCGCTGACCTCAAGGGATTCTGCTTCTTTTACTAATTCTCCTCTTTTGCTGCAAATCTCGGAGAAATGCCTTTTTGCTTCATCTGTCTCAAATTCAAGTATATTCATTCTTTCTTTAAGCCTGTTTAGTTCAGATTCTTCCCTTTTAAATACCCCGTCAAGGTTCACGAGTTCTATATCCTTTGAATGCCTGTCTGCCTTTAATGTCTCAAACACCTTTTGTGCATCATCCATCTCTTTTTTGATATTATTTATCTCTGCATCCAGTCCTGCGATTTTGTGCTCCATGTCAGAGATGAGGACAGAACTCTCCTTTATCTCCCTTTTTTTCTGCAGGATGCCGCTGTCCTTTAAGCCGGAGGTCCCGCCTGTTATCACGCCGTGAAGGTCAATGACGTCTCCATTCATGGTGACAATTGTCCTGTTACCTGCGTTTGTATTCCATGTTTCAACAGCGCTCTTTAAGTTATCCGTAACAATGACATTACCGAGGAGATAGTCTGCTATATGAGAATAGCCTTCCTTAACCTTTACAAGATTGAGTATTGGCAGTGCATTGGCAACAGAAGCATCAGGAGCAGGTGCGGTACTGTTTATACCGTTCAGCGGCACGAAACTCCCCCTGCCCATCGCATTTTCCCTGAGGTATTCTACAGCAAGTATGCCGTCGTTCTGTCCGTCAACGATGATATACTGAAGTTTTTCACCCACAGCAGCCTCAACAGCCTTTTCATATTCAGACGATGTCTCTATAATATCTGCAACAATATCGCGGATGCCGTCTTTCCTGTTCTGCATTATAGCCTTCACACCTTCTTTGAATCCCTCGAAATTCCTTTCCAGTTCCTTAAGTGTGGAAAGACGGGAGGATGTGACTGTCAGATTTTCTTTAATGACTTTCTGTTCTGAGTCCTTCTGTGCAAGCGTCTGCTCAAGCGCCTTTATCCGTCCTGTTACTGTCTCTTCTATCTTTTCAATATCCTGTTTTTTATATTCTGCCTCTCTTATCTTTGTGCTTAACTCATCCACAGCCTTGCCTTTTGAAGATATGAGCGCTTCTATCTCATTTTTTTCTTTTTCAGCCCTTTCGGATTTTAATTTGATTAACTCCTCTTCCCTTGAATAGAACTGCATTGAATTTCTTATTTGCATCAGCCTTGCTGCAGTATCGGCGAAGAGTGCCTTTTTCTCTTTAAGGTCTCTGTCCTGCTGAGAAAGTTTTTCCAAAACAGATATAAGGACATTCTCTCTTTCAGAAAGTTGCGTCTCCCCGGCATTTATAATAACAGAAATGTCGGCGATATTTCTGTTCAGGTCTTCAATCTCTCCTGACACCCTTTCATTCTGAGCGGTAAGGTCTTCTGTTTCTTGTCTCAGCCGCTCTTCGTTCTTCTTCAGTTCAGCGGCCCTTATACGGCTTATTTCTATATCCTGTTCGCTTGTCTGTATGGAGTTTACTATGCTGAATGCCTTTGACTTTATCTCTTTTAACAGAGACTCCTCGTTCAGGTATTTTATCCTGATATCTTCAATTTCACTCTGCTTTGTGCTTATGGCGGAGGTTATCTCCATATCCCTTTCTTTTAATGACCCTAGGTTATTTTCAGTTGCCTCCATGTTGTTTTTCAGCCTGCTGTACTCCTCTTTTGCCATGAACAGTTCTATCCCCTTTAACTCGTCCCGCAGTATTTTGTACCTTTCAGCCTTTTTTGCCTGACGGTTCAGGGAATTCAGTTGTCTGTTTACCTCGCTTATAATATCGCTCACGCGGGTCAGGTTCTCTTTGGTTGCCTCGAGTTTCCTTAATGCCGCCTCTTTCCTGTGCCTGTATTTGTTTATCCCTGCCGCTTCTTCAAATATTATGCGCCTCTCTTCAGGCTTTGCAGTTATGAGCCAGCCTACCTGTCCCTGTTCAACTATGGAATATGCCCGCGTGCCTATACCTGTGTCAGTAAACAGTTCAACGACATCCCTTAATCTTGCGTCTACCTTGTTTATATAATATTCGCTTTCGCCTGAGCGGAAGAGTTTTCTTGCAACCTCAATCTCTGTAAAATTAACATATTCGGCAGGTGCAAGCCCTTCCTCGTTTGAAAGAGTTAGTATAACCTCTGCCATGCCTATCGGCTTCCTTGTCTCACTCCCTGTGAATATCACATCCTCCATGAGTTTGCCGCGCAGGTGCCTTGCGTTCTGTTCTCCCAATACCCAGCGTATGGCATCGACAATGTTGCTCTTTCCGCAGCCGTTTGGACCGACAATGGCTGTTATGCCTTTCGGGAAATGGAGCGCTGTCTTATCAACAAATGATTTGAAACCCTGCATCTCTATCTTTTTTATCTTCATTTCGGCTTATACTTTATATATCTTTTTAAAGATTATCAAGTTTTTATTGAAAGGGGTTAGGGTTGTTCAGATGACTGCTTCCCTGAAAAGGAATAAATCTGATATGCTCATTTTATCAATAAAAAAGGGGAAGGTTTTTGAGAACCTTCCCCTTTATAGTTTATAGAAAACTGGTTCAGTGCTGTTATCTCTTTGAGAACTGGAAACGTTTCCTTGCACCCTTCTGCCCATACTTTTTCCGCTCCTTCATCCGCGGATCCCTTGTCAGAAACCCCGCTTTTTTAAGGGTTGTACGCAGGTCAGGGTTCAGTTTAAGGAGCACCCTTGCAATACTATGCCTTATTGCGCCTGCCTGGCCGGAAACACCGCCCCCGCTGACATTTGCGCTTATATCATACTTACCTGATGTGTTCGTCAGTTGCAGAGGCTGCCTTATTATCATCTTTAATGTTTCCCTGCCGAAGTAACTGTCCATTGGTTTGCTGTTAACAACAATATTCCCTGTCCCCGGTCTGAATATGACCCTTGCCACTGATGTCTTCCGCCTGCCTGCCCCGTTTAAATTTGCCTCTCTCATAATTCTCCTTATCTTTATATTGATAGCGTTTCAGGTTTCTGAGCCTCATGCGGGTGATTTGTACCTGCATATACCTTTAGTTTTTTTAACATATCCCTGCCGAGCCTCCCTTTTGGAAGCATCCCTCTTACAGCCTTCATTATGACCTTCTCAGGTTGTTCTGCGAGCAGTTTGCCTAACGATGTTGCCCTGAGGCCTCCCGGGTACATTGTATGATGGTAATATATCTTATCCGTATCTTTTTTACCTGTAAATGCCACCTTTTTGGCATTGACAACAATTACAAAATCACCCATGTCAATAAAAGGTGTATATGAAGGTTTGTGCTTGCCCCTGAGAACAGTTGCAACCTTGCTTGCAAGCCTGCCAAGAACCTTTCCGCTGGCATCCACCACCAACCATTTCTTTTCATTTTCTTTTTTTGCAAAAGTTGTTTTCATTACTCAATTACCCCTGATTTTAGATTTTTTCGCATAGGCGCTGCTGAGTTATGGTTCAGTGGTCAATAGATTACTGTATATCAATGGCAAAATAATCTAGTAAACTTTTGAATTGTTGTCAAGTGTTTTGTGCCGCTGGGTTTTAAAAACCTGACATAATTTCTGATATTCGCAATAATTGTAATTATCTATGGAACAAAAGGGTAATGACTGGTCAGGTTTTGAGAAATGGGATTTTTGAGAACCATTCAGAACTCTGTAAGACCTTCTTCGGCATCAAAAATATCACCTAAAACCAGATGCTCACCCCTTTTTTTCATTAATAAATCTTCCCTTCATCATATATAAAGTAAGAATCGGTATCCACAGCCAGGCAATGACTGGAACAATGCCAACTTTTACAAGGGGGATGAGAGGCATATATTCATTATATGCCCAACGTTCATAGTAATACACATTCTTTATCTCACTAAAGATGGTATAAATGACACCAAGAAGTGTATATAAGAAGAGATACCTACCCTCCCATTTCAAAAACCAAAGTCTGCTCTTATTCAGAAGACTAATCACCTCAAAAATCCCTAAGGTGATTAGTGCATCACCAATGGTGCAATGGATGATACCATAGAAAATCGTCCCAGGGTTGTCATCTCCTTCAAAGGTGAATAGAGGAATCTGTGCCAACTCCCATACTAGATTCAAGGAGAAAGAAAACATGAGGAGATAATACTCCGGGGTCTTTTTAAATCTCTGGATATATTCAAATACCAATAGTTCTCCTCCCCTACCCAACGGCATACTGCTGGTTCATCAACCCAAAAAATGCAGTTGCATTTTTTGGCAAACACAATCTTTGGTCAAATACGGCGTCAAATTGGGCTGTCCAAATACTCACATACTTAAAATAGTATGCTCCGTTTTGTCCAGCCCTCTTTTCCTTGTCCCCTGATAGAAACTTTCAGGGGCAGGCTTTGGCTCAAATCTTGCGTTTGTCCCGAAAAATAAAAACCAACCGCATTTTTCGGGTCAAAGACTTCATGTCAAATGGTTCGTTCCAGCCTGCCAGTTGCTATCATCCGTAGAGTTGAGATATTAGTGTCTGAATATCGTGTGGCAGGCATTACAACTTTTTATCAGATGGGAAAGGCTTATCAATGTCTTTTTCCTGTTTCCAGCGCTGGCAAAGTTCGCAACTTCATCCGCCTTCTTATGCATTGCCATTCCCAATTTCCGAAAGTCTTCTTCCCCCGACATCTTTACGACCATTTCACACATCTGTTCCATCTCGGGCTTCCAGCCAAGTTCTCTTGCAGATGTAGCGGCCTTCTTCATATCATTTGTTGCCAGGGCTGAGGTAATTTCGCCCAATGCATCCATGTAAAAACGCATCATACTTTTTTGCATAACCTTCATTGCATCGGGTATCTTAATCTGTCTCCTGGAATCAAGGCTTGACCCTTTCTGGTCCATCATCATCTCATGGGTTTTTGAGCGGTCTGCAGAAACCGATGGGCCCGACTCAGAAGACCTTGCCTTGAAGCCGACCTTTTCAATGGCCTTTATAATCTGCTCAACAGTTACCTTACCCTCTTGATAACTCACCACAGCCTTTGCCTCTTTGTAATTTACATCCACCTCAATTACCCCTTCAAGATTCTTCACAGCCGTCTTAACCATTAACGGACACATGGGGCATGTCATCCCTTCTACATTCAGGATAACTTTCTTTAAGTTATCCTCTGCACCCCCTGCACTGTTTGTCAAAAGGGTAAGGGAAAACATGCCCACCAGAATAAAGATTGAAAAGATTACTCTAATAAAGATTTTCATGATAAAACCTCCTCATTTAATTTAATATATTGACCTTATCCTGCCTGTCCTTTTATCCACTATAAAGAAATATGGTATTTATTTAGCCATTTAAAGTAAACACTGGCATTGACAATATGGGGAAACCCCTTTGTTCCTGAGCGGAACTCGCCGAGAGCATTGGGGACACATCTTGGGTGAGCAGGAAGGGGAAAGCCCGACCTTTAGAGTCGGGAAGGGGCAAAGTATTCCCCACCTGCAAACCCATTAGATGGGTCAATGCGGAGGCGGTGGAGCGAAGGGACAAGGGGTTTCCCCTATATTTGGCTAAACAGTTGCGAAATATGCTATTACAATATGAAAGGAGGATTATACCCATGGACAAGAGATTATCAAAGAAGTCAGAGAAAGTCATCAGGAAAATGCTTGCAAATGTCTTGCAATTTAGGTTAGAAAGCCTTAAAATAATTTACTAGGAGACACAAAGGGTGGATAGACAATCGGGTTTGGACAGGAAGGTATTTGAGCTCCATGCAGACCTCTGTAAGACCTTTACCAACCCCAAGAGGCAGTTTAAATGAAGAAACTCTCCAAAAACCTTATCCTTTTCTTACTTCTATTTCTCATGCTGATGCTGCCCGCCCCATCGGCTGAGGAAAGGGATGCCTCCAAAAAAAAGGTTGTCAATTTTGCTTTTATCTCCCTCTATAGTCCCAGGATAATGTATGAGAAGTATCAACCCCTTATGGACTACCTCTCGGAGAATACCCCCTACAGGTTTGAGTTGAAACTTGGATGGGATTACAAGGATATTATAAACTATCTAAAAAATGGTTCTGCTGATATAGCCCTTCTGGGCGCTGCTACCTATCTTGAGGCAAAAAAGGAATTTGATGTGATGCCTATCCTTGCCTCTCTGGACTCTGACAGGATGCCCACCTACAGGAGCGCTATCGTAACCCGGAAAGACAATAATGATATAATAAGCCTTTCCGATCTGAAGGGGAAGACCTTTGCCTTTGCCTCAAGGAGGTCTACCTCAGGCTATTTGGTGCCCTTATATTATCTCTATAAGGCTGGGGTAAGGCTGGAGGACTTTTCTGGTTACTGTAATCAGGATTACCATGATGCCGTTGCCAAAGAGGTGATGAAGGGGCGGTGCCGTGTCGGGGCTATGCTTCATTCTGTGGCGCTCAGATATTCCAAAGACCTTCGAATTATCTTTATATCGGACCCTATCCCGGGACTGCCAATAGTGGTTAGAGGAAATACCTCCCCGGAATTTGTGAAATCAATCAA
>MGPS01000039.1:4057-22844 GCA_001797495.1 Deltaproteobacteria bacterium GWC2_42_11 | reverse complement strand
TCGTATTTCAGAAATATACTGATGCTACCGAGTATATCCTTGAGATTAACTGCCTCAATTAGAGGGGTATTGCCTTCATTCAGGGATACAATCGCATCGTCTTTTATCTCAGGCAGATATTCCTTGAATGCCCTAATTACACCGTTCCATTTCATGATTTACTCCGTTTTATATAAATTGAAGAGCACAAGCGGTTGTCTGCCATGCTGGCAAACCGTCTGGATGGGAGGCTTTTAGAGGCAACGGGTTTGCAGGCAGGGCAGACAACCGCAAATATTAGAATATTCCATTATCTATTCTGCATTTTGAAATCACTAATCTCTATTCTCCTGCACCAATATTTTCTTCAATCCTTAGATGGACTGTCTTATCCAATATAATATCAAGGCTGTCTATCTCTGATATTGCCTGCCTCATCTCCTTCTCTTTAGCATCATGCGTAACAATAACAAGAGGGACAGCGCCGCCGACCTTCCTGTCCTTCTGCACAACAGAGGATATGCTTATGTTGTGGCTTCCGAGTATGCCTGAAATCTTGGAAAGGACACCAGGCTTATCTATAACAGAAAACCTTATATAGTAAGGCATCTCAAGTGATTCCATATTGTTAATCTCCACCTTCTTTATTTCAGATGGAAGATAAGACAGAGGTGAAACCCTTGTCTTTATGCCCATTCCCTGCTTAAACTTGTCCCCGAAATCTTTAATCGGGGAACCCGCAGGGACATGCCTCATGTTCCTGCATATATCAATGACATCTGCCGTAACCGCGCTTGCAGTCGGCATCATGCCTGCGCCCCTTCCATAAAACATAACAGAACCGACTGCATTACCGTTTATATGGATTGCATTATAGACACCATCCACATTTGCAAGCGGATGGTGTGCAGGTATCATTGTCGGATGAACCCTTGCCTCAATCCTGTTATTCTCCTCTTTTGCAATTGCAAGGAGTTTTATGCGGTAGCCGAATTCCTTTGCAAACTTTATATCCAGCGGCGCAATCCTTGTTATGCCTTCAATATAAATGTCATCAAGTTTTATATTTGTGCCATAAGCAAGATTTATTAAGATTGCAAGTTTATGCGCTGTGTCTATACCTTCAACATCATAAGTAGGGTCTTTTTCAGCATAGCCCTTTTCCTGAGCCTTTTTTAAAACATCCTCAAATTTGCCGCCCTCATTTGTCATCTTTGAAAGGATATAATTTGCTGTGCCATTGATTATGCCGTAGATTGAATTTATCCTGTTCGCTGCAAGCCCTTCCTTCATAGACTTTATTATGGGTATGCCGCCGCCGACGCTTGCCTCAAATCCAATATCAACGTCGTTTTTTACCGCACAGTTGAATATTTCCTCGCCGTGCGTTGCAAGGAGCGCCTTATTCGCAGTAACAACACTTTTTTTATTCTCAAGGGATTTGAGGATAAATTTCTTTGCAGGCTCAATGCCACCAACGAGTTCAATGACAACAGATATGTCAGGGTCATTTATAATATCAAAGGCATCGGTCGTTAATATGCCTCTGTCAACAGGCACACCCCTGTCCTTTTCAATATCCTTGTCAGCAATCTTTTTAAGCACAATCTCAGCGCCAAGCCTGTCCTGAATTATCTTTGCATTTTCATTCAGAACCTTTACAACACCTGTGCCGACTGTGCCAAAACCTATGAGCCCAATGTTGATTTTTTGCATTATTTTTCTCCTAACTCAAAACCCCTAACTCAAATCCCCTTCTTCAACGCCCTCTTTATCCCCTGCGCTGCCTGTCTTGTGCGGTGTTCATTCTCAATAAGCGCAATCCTCACATATTCATCGCCGTATTCGCCAAAGCCTATGCCGGGTGATACAGCGACCTTTGCCTCTTTTAATAAAAATTTTGAAAACTCAAGAGAGCCGAGATTCCTGAACTGTTCAGGAATCCTTGCCCATACAAACATGGTTGCCTTTGGTTTTTGTATCTCCCATCCTGCCTGTGCAAAACTCTTGATTAAAACATCCCTTCTTTCCCTGTATGTCTCGCAGATTTCATGCACGCAGTCCTGCGGACCGTTCAGGGCATGTATCGCAGCAATCTGGATAGGCTGGAACATACCATAATCCATATAACTCTTTATCCTTGCAAGCGCTCCTATCATGTGTTTATTGCCGACAGCAAAACCCACCCTCCAGCCCGGCATGTTGTAACTTTTTGATAGCGTAAAGAACTCAACGCCAATATCCTTTGCGCCTTTGACCTGTAATAAACTCGGCGCTTTATAGCCGTCAAACACAATATCAGCATATGCCAAATCATGAATCACCATCATCTTATGCTCTTTTGCAAACTCCACTATCTTTTTGAAAAACTCCAGATCAACAACCTCAGTCGTAGGGTTATGAGGGAAGTTTATCACCAGCATTTTAGGCTTTGGCCATGTCTGCTTTGTGGCGCTCAGAAGGTCTTCAAAAAAATCTCTGCCCGGAATAAGCGGGATGCTCCTTAGATCACCGCCTGCAATAATCACAGAATAGGCATGTATAGGATATGTGGGGTTCGGCGCAAACACAACATCACCAGGACCGATTATAGCAAGTGCGAGATGGGAAATCCCCTCTTTTGAACCTATTGTTGCAATTGCCTCTGTATTAGGGTCAAGGTCAACATCATACCGTCTTTTATACCAGTCAGTGATTGCAAGCCTCAGTTTATAAATGCCTTTTGATACGGAATATCTGTGGTTGACAGGCTTCTGTATAGCCTCAACAAGTTTATCCACCACATGCTTTGGCGTGGGACCGTCAGGGTTGCCCATGCCAAAGTCAATTATATCCTCACCGCGCCTCCTTGCCTCCATTTTTAAGTCATTAACGATATTAAAGACATAAGGCGGCAGTCTCTTTATGCGATGAAACTCTTCCAATCAAACCTCCAAAATTGAGTTTACGAGTTTAGGAGTTCTGGAGTTAAAGAGTGAAAACTCATACTGGTTAGAGATTTTTAAAACTCTTCAACTCCTTAACTCAATAACTCTCTAACGGTCTTTTCAGCATTATATGAACTTCTCACAAATGGTCCTGAATAAACATACTTCAAGCCAATCTCTTTACCGTATTCTTCGTATTCCCTGAACAGATCAGGATGTATATATCCCTTCACCTCAAGATTATTTCTTGTAGGTCTCAAATACTGTCCTATTGTTACAGCATCACAGTTTGAAGATTTAAGGTCATTTAAAACCCTTTTTACCTCATCCTTTGTCTCACCCAATCCAACCATTATGCCTGATTTTGTTATAATATCATCCGACATCTCTTTTGCCGTTTCAAGAACCTTTAAAGACCTTTTGTAATCAGCCTGAGGTCTGACAATGCCATAAAGCGAAGGCACTGTCTCAAGGTTGTGGTTAAATATATCAGGTCTCGCATCCATCACAGTCTTTAAACACGGCTTATCCCCTTTAAAATCAGGGGTTAGGATCTCAACAGAAATGCTGGAAATAGTATCTTTAATTGCCCTGATTGTCAAGGCAAACTGCCCCGCACCAAAGTCCTCTAAATCATCCCTTGTAACTGATGTAATAACCACATGTTTAAGTTCCATATCCTTTGCAGTAAGGGCTATATTCATGGGCTCTATCGGATCAACAGCAAGCGGTGATGCGTCCTTATCAACGCTGCAAAAACCACATGACCTTGTGCATATATCCCCCAGTATCATGAATGTAGCTGTAGGTTTTGAAAAACATTCTCCGATATTCGGACACCTTGCAGATTCGCAAACTGTATGCAGGTTTCTCTGCCTTAGAACTTTTTTAACTTCATGCAGTCTGCTCGGCTGTCCCAGAGATTTTTTCAACCACGGCGCAAGATTTTTTCTTTTTACAGCATTCATTTTATATCTATAAGTTCTCTTATCTTACCAAATTTTTTATCACCTATACCCTTAACCTGCTTAATATCTTCAACCGACTTAAAACCACCGACCTCATCCCTTTTCTCTATAATCCTACGTGCAAGCGACGGACCTATTCCAGGCAGCGATTCAAAATCGCTCTGCGCTGCTTTGTTTATATCTATCTTTATGCCAATGACCTGTTTTGCCTCACCGCTTAAATTCCCTTTATGAGCCATCGGTTCAAGGTGTTTTGACAACCTGACTGCACTCCCGTTTTCAGCAGAAGTATGGGGTATGTCACCTTCTGTGATTTCGTTCTTTATGTACGGGATCTGAGGTTCGTTTTTCTTTATGGAGGACTGCCATCCCCTGAAGAGATAGATACAGACAAGAAAGATAGCGAGGAATAAAAACACTATCTCCCTCAAATCATATTTACTCTTATCCTCATCTGCTGACATAACAGCACCATTCCCTGCTTAAACTTGTCCCCAAAATCTTTAATCGGGGAACCCGCAGGGACAGGCTTATTCCGGTCTTGCTTTCTTTGACCTGCTCCTTGATTCCTCCCTGTACAATTTATACTCAAGGCTGTCAACAAGCGCCTGCCATGATGCCTCAATGACATTCTCTGAAACACCGACTGTACCCCATTTTTCCTTTCCATCTCCTGATTCTACAAGAACCCTCACAGACGCAGCAGTCCCCTTGCCTGCTGAAATGACCCTGACTTTAAAGTCAATGAGCCTGACCTCTTTAAGATTGGGATAGAATTTTTCAAGCGCCTTTCTTAATGCATTATCAAGGGCATTCACAGGGCCATTCCCTTCGCTTGCTGTATGTTCAACCTTGCCGTCAACTTCAAGTTTGATAGTTGCCTCTGAATGGGGAAGTTCATCTTCTTTTTTCTTTTCATCTATCACCCTGAAACCGAGAAGTCTAAAATATCTCTTCCTGGATTTAAGTGCCTTTTGCATTAAAAGTTCAAAAGAGCCTTCTGCACCTTCATACTGGAACCCCTGATGCTCCAGTTCCTTTAATGCTGCAAGTATCTTCTGCACAACAGGGTCTTTGCTGTTTATGTCAATACCGAACTCCTCTGCCTTGTAAATGATATTTGAACGGCCTGAGAGGTCTGAAACCAGCACCCTCTGGTGATTGCCTACAAGTTCAGGCTTTATATGTTCATATGTATCAGGCCTTTTCATAACAGCGCTTACATGAATGCCTCCCTTATGGGCAAATGCGCTGTCACCGACATACGGCTGATGTTTATTATGGGTAAGATTTGCCAGTTCATATATAAATCTGGCTGTCTCCCTGAGTTTCTTCATTTGTTCAGAACTTATGCAGTCAATCCCCATCTTGAGTTTGAGGTTAGGGATGATGGAACAAAGGTTTGCATTCCCGCACCTCTCCCCGAAGCCGTTTATAGTCCCCTGTACATGCGAAATGCCCTCTTTAACAGCAATGATGGAATTTGCAACAGCGGTCTCAGAGTCATTATGGCTGTGGATGCCGAGTGGCGTTTTTATATGCCTCCTTACATCTTTTATAATCTGGACGATCTCATGAGGCAGTGTGCCGCCGTTTGTGTCACACAGCACAATGCAGTCTGCCTTTGCATCCTGTGCTGCCCTGAGCGTCTTTATCGCATAGTCAGGTTTTGCCTTGTAACCGTCAAAAAAATGCTCTGCATCATAAAACACCTCATCCGCATTTTTCTTGAGGTATCTTACGGAATCAGAGATAAGTTCAAGGTTTTCTTCCAAAGATATGCGAAGCGCCTCTTTTACATGCATGTCCCATGTCTTGCCAAAGATTGTAATAGCCGGTGTGTCTGCCTGCAGCAAAGCCTTTATATTAGGGTCATTGTGGACTTTATTCCCTGCCTTTCTGGTGCTGCCAAATGCAACTATCTTAGAGAAATTGAGCCTCACAGATTTAATCGCTTTAAAGAACTGGATGTCCCTGGGGTTAGAGCCAGGCCAGCCGCCCTCGATATAATGGATGCCAAGTTCATCAAGTTTTTGGGCAATACGCACCTTGTCCTCTACAGAAAAATTTATATCCTCTGCCTGAGTTCCGTCACGCAGGGTTGTGTCATAAAGTTTTAACATATTTATCTCCTACTCATAAATGGCAGTGGCTGACTTGCTGGCAAACCGTCTGGATGGGTGGCTTTTAGCGGCAACGGGTTTGCAGGCAAGGCAGCCACCGCCAGACATTACTTTTTATTCTCCTTTTGCGCTTCCTTTTCCTTCTTCTTCTCCTTGCCGAATTCTTTTAAATTTTTTGCAAGTTCTTTGAGCCGCTTTGAAACAAGACAGTTTATTGTTCCTTCAGGATATGAACCATCCGGCATCCTCGCCCCTACCTCCACACCTGTCAGCACCTCAATACCCTGCTCTACATTCTCAACAGCATAAATATTAAACTTCCCTTGTTTCACTGCATCAATTACTTCGGTCTTTAACATAAGATGCTTTAAATTTTTTGCAGGTATAAGCACACCCTGTTTTCCTGTTAAGCCCTTTACCGCGCATACATCAAAAAAACCCTCTACCTTTTCGTTGACACCGCCAATCGGCTGAACCTCGCCCATCTGGTTTATAGAACCTGTTACAGCAATACCCTGTTGAATGGGCACACCTGAAAGGCTTGAAAGAAGGGCATACAACTCTGTTGAAGCAGCGCTGTCCCCTTCTACCTCTTCATAAGACTGCTCAAAACAGATAGATGCTGATAATGTAATTGGTGTCTCCTGCCCATATTTTTCGCCGAGATACCCTGTTAATATCATCATACCCTTATTGTGAATCTTCCCGCTCATCTTTGCCTCACGCTCTATATTGACAACCCCTGCCTCACCCATATATGTCTTTGCAGTAATCTTCGCAGGCTTGCCAAATGCATAATCCCCCATACCAATTACCGCTATGCCATTTACCTGTCCGACTGCTGCACCGTCTGTATCTACCATCAATGTCCCTTCTACTATCAATTCCCTTATCCTTTCCTCAATCCTGTTATTCCTGTAAACCTTTTCGTCAAGAGCCTTCTCAACATCTATGCCGGTTACAGACTTATTTCCTGCCCTTTCTGCCCAGAAACTTGCCTCCCTTATAATATCTGTGATCTCGCTGAATCTTGCAGAAAGTTTTTCCTGCTCGTCTGCAAGCCTGCACCCATACTCAACTATCTTCGCAACCCCTGTTCTGTCAAAGGGTTTCAAGCCCTCTTCCCTGCATCTTGTGGCAATAAAAAGTGCGTACTTGTCAAGGTTTTCCTTATTTCTCGGCATCTTACTGTCAAAATCAGCCTTTACCTTAAAAAACTTCTTATACTCATCATCAAGGTTGTACAAAAGGTAATAAAGAAACGGACTGCCGATCAGTATAATCTTTATATTCAGCGGTATAGCCTCTGGCTTCAAAGACGCTGTTGAAACAAGTCTGTACTGCTCCCATACATCTTCTATCCTGACCTCTTTATTTTTTACCGCCCTTTTTAAAGAGTCATAAGAAAAAATATTTCTTAATAAATCAAGTGCGTTTACAACAAGATACCCGCCGTTTGCCCTGTGGATTGAACCCGCCTTTATCATTGTAAAGTCTGTTGATGCAATACCGTACTGAACCCTGTATTCCAGCCTGCCGAACAGGTTGTAATATGTAGGGTTTGTCTCCACAACCACAGGAGCGCCTTTTCTATCCTTATTGTTTACAATAAGATTTACCGCATACCTCTCGAACGAAGGCTCAGCCTTAGGGAGTTTTATCCCCGGCAGTGCAATGGGGAACTCCTCCTTTGGCCTGAAGTCATCAGAATGTTCAAGCACATCTTCTTTCACACATTCAAGATACTTTACAACATGGTCAAACTTCTTATATTTTTCAAGGAGTTCACTTATAAGCGGGTTCACAACATACTGGACAACCTCTCTGTCCAGATTGTTTATCCTGTCTTTCGTCTCTTTTTCAATCGTCCTTGCCTCTCTTATTGTATCTGCAAGTTTGTCCTGCATAAATTTACTGTCCACTTCTATCCTCTGTTTTTCATGCTTCGGCAGGGTCTCAAAATCCTCCTGTTTCATCGGCTTACCCTCTTTTGCGGGGACTACGAGAAGACCGCCCGCGGTCTTTTTAAGCACAAACCCTTTTTCCTGAGCCTTTTGCTCAAGCCTGTAAAACAGTGTCTTTGTCCTTTCCTGCTGCCCGTCCAGTATCTCGTCCCTGTGCCTTTCATAATCCTTACTCTCAAAAACCTTTGGTATATCCCTCCTGAGTGCCCCTACAAGTTCCTCCATATCGCTTTTCAATTTCACACCCATACCGCTTGGAAGGCTTAATACAAATGGTCTGTCAGGGTCAACAAAGTTATAAACATAGCACCAATCATCCGGAACCTTTTCACCTTTCGCTTTCTTCTCAAGGAGATTTTTGATAGTTGTGGTTTTTCCTGTCCCGCTTTCACCGAGCACATAGATATTAAAGCCGTGACTGGAAAGCCCTAAACCAAAATCCATAGCCTTTAGCGCCCTGTCCTGCCCTATTGTCCCTTCAAGCACATGAAGTTCTTCGGTAGTCTTGAATGAAAATGTGCCGGGGGCACATATCCACCTGAGTTTTTCTGGCGGTACAGGCTGTATTCTGTTTGGCATAAATCCTCCACGCTTTATCCCGAAAATGCCCTCACCCAGAGAAAATAGTTTAGAGTTTCGGGTTTAGAGTTAATTTGAAACTAGAGACTCAAAACCAGAGACTAAAATATGGTGAGGGTGAAAATTTTCATCCCCTGATGTAGAGCCACAGGCTCATGTGGGTTTACCTGATTAAACAGGTCTTTTGCTGACTTATGACATTCTAGTCAATAAGACGGCTTGTGTCAACTTTTTCCTCTTGTACATCTGTCAAGTAATCCTTGACAGATGTAAATTTATAGTGTAAATGTACTGCAAATGATAACGCTCGGCAGCAAATTAAAAAAACTGCGTGAAGAAGCAAAACTGTCGCTCAGGGACCTCGGTGAAAGGATAGGGCTTTCTGCAAGTTTCCTTTCACAACTTGAACTCGGACAGGTCTCTCCGTCAATTGCATCTCTTGAAAACATTGCTGATGCCCTTAATGTAAATATTACATATTTTTTTGATGACCCTGCAAAACCTGATAGTGTTGTAATGAGAAAGGGTGAAAGAAAGAAGATATTCAGCAAGGGGTCAAAGGCAATAATCCAGCCCCTGGCACATGAACTGAGCAAAAAAAAGATAGAGCCGTTTATGCTTACAATGGAGGTCGGCGGCGAGAGCGGTGAACATCCCTACTCTTCCCGTCATGGAGAGGAATTCGGAATAGTACTCAAAGGCAGGGTAAGGTTTGTTCTGGAGGATAAAGAGTATATCCTTGAACAAGGAGACAGCGTGTATTTTAATTCTACAAAACCACATAATTGGGAAAATATAGGCATGGAAGAGGCTGTCATCATACTTGTTATTCCTGCGCAATAAAATACAGGATAAAAAAGGAGGAGATGTTATGAAGAAGATTGTTACCTTACTGGCATTGCTGGTATTTTCTGCAGCGCCATTTTTATCAGGATGCGAGTCTAAAAAACTCCAGGAGGAAAACATCCAACTCAAAAAACAGGTGGAAACATTTGCGAATGAGAAATCTGTCCTCGAGACACAGGTAAATGAACTAACGACAAAGAATTCTGAACTGACTTCAAAGGTATCTGAACTAAATGCCCGATTGGATAAGAAGGTAAAGGCAAAACCAAAGATAACTGCAAAGCCAAAAACAGTAAAAAAAACGACAAAAAAGGCATCAGCAAAGGTAAAAAAGTAATACCTGCACCATAAATTTATAAAGAAAAGAGGTGAAAACGTTATGAAACGGGTTATGCTATCGGCCGCCTTATTGATTTTTTTGGCAACGCCATTTCTCTCTGCCTGCGAATCTCAAAAACTCCAGCAGGAAAATACTGACCTTAAAAAACAGGTTGGGTTGGTTACTTCAGAGAAGCAAGAACTTGAAGCCAAGGTAAAAGAACTTTCGGATAAGAATGCGGAGTTGAATGCCAAGGTATCAGAGTTGACTGCAAAGGTTGATGAATTGACAAAGGCAAAAGAGAAACCAAAGGCAAAAAAAGAATCAAAAGCAAAACCGGCAAAGAAGAAGTAGATAGGCATTGAGGCAGCCCTCATGGCTGCCTCAATCAAACTTTCACTCCGAACCATAGAAAGTCACGGGTGTAACCCTGTGGATGAATGTTTAAAAATACCCAAAGGGAAACAGTCCCAATGCCACGGTTGTAAACCCCGTAAGACCTTTGGTTTTTTACTGGGTAAAGCCATGGTTCGGGGTTTACAAAAAATTTCAAAATCGTAATTTGGCCAGAATAAAATATGATTTTACCACCATTTGTTTACATATTCATATCCTTTATCTGTTTTTTTACAGCAATTATATTACCTCTTTTTGTGTCTAGTCAGCGGCTGCTGATTTCCATCACATATACCCTTTCAGCAATTGCGTCATTAATTACTGCTGCTATCGGGGCATGGGTAGTGGCAAGCGGTTTTGTAGGGTCTGTTATCATCCCTGTAGGTTTGCCTGACCTTCCTTTCCATTTAAGATTTGATCCTCTGGCAGGGTTTTTTCTGACGGTTATAGGGCTACTCTCATTTTTTGTGTCCATTTATTCCATAGGTTATCTGAAAGGATTTATCGGAAAACGTCCTGTTACATCGCTCGTGATATTTTATAATTTGTTTATAGCAGGGATGTTTCTGGTCGTGCTTGCGGATGATGCCTTATTCTTTATGATAGTATGGGAGGCAATGGCATTGTCTTCATATTTCCTTGTAATGTTTGAGGATGAAAAGGCAGAAAACCGAAGGGCTGCATTTTTATATCTTGTGGTCGCCCATATCGGCGCAATTGCAATACTTCTATCCTTTGGTGTTATGGCAGGTCTTACTACAGGCATTGAAAGTCAGGACAGTTCGGTAAATCTCGCATCTTATACATTTGAGTCAATGCGTCATACACAGTTTTCTGAAGGTTGGGCAACTGCTGCATTCCTGCTTGCATTCTTCGGGTTTGCTGCAAAGGCAGGTGTTGTGCCGCTTCATGTATGGCTTCCTGAGGCGCACCCTGTGGCGCCATCAAATGTATCAGCGCTCATGAGCGGAGTTATGCTCAAGACCGCTATCTACGGCATTATCAGGGTTACATTTGACCTCCTCCGTGTATTCCCGTGGTGGTGGGGTGCAGTTGTTCTCATATTCGGACTCATATCTACAATAATGGGTGTTCTGTATGCCCTTATGCAGCATGATTTGAAGAAACTCCTTGCATATCATTCTGTAGAGAATATAGGCATAATACTTATCGGGATTGGACTTGCCCTCATATTTACATCATTCCATATGCCCATACTTGCTGCACTTGCACTCATTGCAGGACTTTATCACACACTCAACCATGCAATGTTCAAAGGACTTCTATTTATGGGAGCAGGCGCTGTGCTTCATTCTACACATGAAAGGAATATGGAGGAGATGGGCGGACTTATCCATAAGATGCCGTGGACTGCTGCACTCTTTTTGATAGGATGCGTCTCTATTTCGGCGCTGCCACCGTTTAACGGGTTTGTCTCTGAGTGGCTTATATTTCAGGCATTTTTACTTTCACCATCTTTACACAGTCCATTACTAAATCTGCTCATTCCGCTTGGTGCTGCAATACTTGCACTTGCTGCTGCACTTGCTGCTGCATGTTTTGTAAAGGCATTTGGTGTAACATTTTTAGGGCACTGGCGCGGACATCGCAATCCCCCACTACATCCCCCTTTTTACAAGGGTGGTAAGGGTGGATTGGAAGTAGACTGGTTTATGCGGACAGGTATGATACTTGCTGCCTTTACCTGCCTTATCCTCGGTATTTTGCCAACCATGTTTCTTGAATGGATGGATGTATTGTCAGAAACCCTTGTAGGAGGTAGGATTTCAACAACAGCAGGTGCATTTGGATGGTTGTGGCTCACACCTGTTTCGCATGAAAGGGCTTCTTATTCAGGGGTTATTGTCTTTGGAGTTATTCTTCTGGTGGTTGCTGTAACATATCTTTTATTGCACGCAAGACGAACTTCCATCCACAGGACACCACTCTGGGACTGTGGTTTTGAAAAAATTACACACAGGATGCAGTATAATGCCACCTCTTTTTCAATGCCTATACGGAGGATTTTTGGATTTCTCTTTAATGTCAAAGAACAGGTAAGGATTAAACAGACTCAGAGACATCCTGCATTTCCTGAAAGATTGCACTATCATTTACGCATAAGGGATAGATTCTGGAACTGGATTTATCAGCCTATCAGTGATTTAAGTTTCTGGGTCTCGCGAAAGGTCGGGAGACTCCAGCAGGGCAGAATACAGGTTTATCTGGTTTATTCATTTATAACAATTATAGTGCTTTTATTGTTTTTCAGATGACGGGATTTCTAATAGAAATATTGCAGGTTTTAGTTGTTCTTATAGGGGCGCCTGTGTTTGTCGGCTGGATAAGGACGCTTAAGTGCTGGACACAAAGCAGGAGTACTGCCGGCATACTTCAGCCTTACAGGGACATTTTAAAACTATTCCATAAAGACATCATGCTTGCTGAAAATGCATCATGGATATTCAGGTTCACCCCGTATCTTGTATTTGGTGTATCTGTATTGGCAGCAGGGATTATACCAATCCTTTCTGTGGATTTGCCCCTGGCAAAGACAGCAGATGTTATTGCACTTATTGCACTCTTTGCAATTGCAAGATTTTTTATAGCGCTTGCAGGTATGGATATAGGCACAGCCTTCGGCGGCATGGGTTCGAGCAGGGAGATGATGATAGCATCTCTTGCAGAGCCTGCAATGCTCATGGCAATATTTACTGTATCACTCATAAGCCAGTCAACATCACTGTCCCAGATACCGCATGTAATTGCCTACGGAGATTTTATTTTAAGACCATCGATGGCATTTGCCTTACTCGCATTCATTTTGATCACGCTTGCAGAAACAGGGAGAATCCCTGTAGATAATCCTGCAACGCACCTTGAACTTACAATGATTCACGAGGCAATGATACTTGAATATTCAGGCAAACACCTTGCTTTAATTGAATGGGCAGGTATGATGAAACTATTTTTATTTACAGCAATAGGGATTGTGGCATTCTTTCCATGGGGCATTGCACCCTCTGACAACATGGCTGCAATACCTCTTGCATTATTTTTAATGATTATAAAATTTGCCGTCGTAGGCACAGGGATTGTGCTAATAGAAACAGGACTTGCAAAGATGAGGATATTCAGAGTTTCTGAATTTCTTGGGAGTGCATTCCTGTTTGCCACACTTGGAATGCTTTCATACTTTATTTTGGAGTGAGGAATACCGTTATACGTGTGCGTTATACGTGAGCGAAATAAAGCCGTTATACGTGAACGTGATGCGTTATGCGTAAAAAATATTTTGCCTTTTTGCATCACGCATAACGTATAACGCACACGGTCTTTCCTACGCATCACGGTCTTTAACTATGAATCTTGCAGCCCAGATAAACAGCGTTATGGCAGCGCTTATACTGCTTACATCATTTGGTCTTCTTGTGCAGAGGAGGATGTATGCACTCCTCCACATATTTGCATGGCAGGGACTCTTTCTTTCAATAAGCACAGCAATAGTAGGTTATGTCTCTGGCACACATCACCTGTATATCTCTTCTGTCCTGACGCTTGTATTAAAGGTTATACTCCTGCCGTATATCCTGCATATACTTATTATCAGACTCCAGATACATAAAGAGGTCGAAACAACTATAAATGTACCCACAACAATGCTAATCGGTATTGCACTTGTCATATTTTCATATCATCTTACTTCGCCAATAAGGGAACTCTCAACTCTTGTAACACGTTCCACAATCGCAGTCGCACTTGCCACAGTCATGCTCGGACTTCTTATGATGATTACAAGAAAACATGCTGTAACACAGATTATTGGATTCCTTTCAATGGAAAACGGGCTTTTCTTTGCTGCAACCAGCGCTACTTATGGAATGCCCCTTGTTGTAGAACTTGGCGTGGGGCTGGACATTCTGATAGCAGCATTTATATTTGGTATATTCTTTTTTCAGATACGAACGACATTTGACGGTCTGGATGTAGACCAGATGGCAAAACTAAAGGAGGAAGACTAAAAGAGTAGTTGTAGGTTGTGTCAAGCAGAGCGGACACAACAGATGGGTGTGCTTCGCTTCACACATCCTACATCTGCTTACTGTATACAATCTTTTTATGACACTTTTAATCTTACTCAGCGTATCATTTTTTGCAGCGGTTATACTTGCATTTATAGGTGACAGGAAATTTGCCCCTGAAATAAATATACTCGGCTCCATTGTTACTTTTCTTGCAGGTATATTTCTGGCAGTTCAGGTCTATATGTATGGACCAATAATTACCGGCGGCAAATTTTTCTTTGTTGATGCATTTAATATCTATCTGGTTGTCCTTACATCTTTTGTGTCCATGACAACCGCCATGTTCAGCAGAAGATATATGAGGCATGAAAGGGAGCACGGCCGTGTCGGACACCGGGGTATGAGATTTTATCACGCCATGTTCCAACTCTTTATATTTGCCATGCTCCTTGCGCTGCTTACAAATAATGTCGGTGTCTTATGGATAGCAATGGAACTTGCGACGCTTTCAACCGTGCTGCTGGTTTCTTTATATCAGACACCTACTGCTATTGAGGCAGCATGGAAATATTTTATACTCTGCGGTGTGGGGATTGCACTGGCGCTGTTTGGCACAGTCCTTTTATATTTTGCAGCGGAGAGGATTCTTGGTGAGGGAGGTGAGGCGCTATTATGGACAAACTTAAATCAGGTAAGTGATAAACTTGAACCAACTGTCCTTTCACTTGCATTTGTATTTTTAATGGTTGGATACGGAACAAAGGTCGGACTTGCCCCTCTTCACAACTGGCTGCCGGATGCGCACAGCGAAGGTCCAACTCCAATATCAGCAGTTCTTTCAGGACTCCTTTTGAATATTGCATTGTATGCACTGGTCAGATGCAAGGTACTTGTGGATGGTGCTACAGGCACACATAGGGCAGGTTATATAATGATGGGTTTTGGTATTATTTCCATTCTGATTGCAGCATTTTCGCTTTTAAGGCAAAAGGATATAAAAAGGATGTTTGCATACTCATCAATAGAGCATATGGGCATAGCAACATTTGCATTTGGTCTGGGCGGACCAATCGCAACATTCGGCGGCTTAATGCACATGCTTGCGCACAGCCTTACAAAGTCTTCAATATTTTTTACAGCAGGACATGCATCGCAGATGCACTCTACACAGGAGATGGATAGGATAAAAGGGCTTAGAAGGGGAAACCCGCTTGTCGGCTGGGGGCTTATACTTGGGGCAATTGCCATAGTAGGCATGCCCCCTTTTGGTATTTTTATGAGTGAGTTTCTGATACTCACAGCAACCATGAAGGATGCACCCCTTATGACACCTCTTCTTTTAATAGGGCTTGGTGTTGCATTTGCAGCAATCTTCAGAAAGGTTCAGCCGATGGTTGCAGGCATTGTTCCATCTTATCAAAAGTCCCTGAAGGCTTCACATATACCTGTGATTTTACATCTTGTGCTGGTGCTTATCATAGGGCTTTATATGCCTGATTTTCTTTCTCAGTGGTTTCATAAGGCAGTGGAAATTTTGAAATGAGCGGATTAGAAAATGTCATGGTGTCGCTTTTAAAAGAGGATGCAAAAAGGGATGCGGGTCAATATCCACTAGATGTGCCGTTGTATCATATACCCTGTGAAAGGTTCGTAGAAGCAGCAAAGGCAATGAAAAACACAGGTGCAAGGCTTGCTGCGCAGTGGGCATCAGATGAGACTTTATTTAGAAGGGGTTTTGGTGTTTTTGCCTGTTATGCAAAGGATTCAGAATATCTGATTGTAAAGGCAGACTTACCTGAAAATGACCCTACATTCCCAAGCATCACAAAAAAGTTTGTTCCTGCATATAGGTTTGAACGACAGATAAAAAGCCTTATGGGTATTGAACCAACTGGACATCCTGATTTACGACCATGGATAAAACATGAAGACTGGCAGAAGGGTGTTTATCCTCTGAGAAAGTCGTTTGATGTGAAACAACCTCTGAAACGGATAAAAGGTGAATATCAGTTTATTAAGGCAGATGGTGAAGGGGTATATGAAATACCTGTCGGTCCTGTCCATGCAGGTATTATTGAGCCGGGACATTTCAGGTTTCAGGCAGTTGGGGAGGACATAATAAATCTTGAGGAAAAACTTGGATATGTGCATAAGGGCATAGAAAAGAGATTTGAAACAATGTCATGGATGGATGGAGCAAAACTTGCCGGCAGGGTATCGGGTGATTCAACTGTCGCACATTCAATTGCATACTGTAGAGCAGTTGAGGCAATCTCAAAAACTAATCCGCCGGAAAGGGCATTATGGCTCCGTGCACTCATGCTTGAAAGGGAGCGGATAGCAAACCATCTTGGTGACCTCGGTGCAATTGCAAATGATGCTGCATTTGCATTTATCCTGTATCAATTCTCAAGACTGAAAGAACATATACTCCGCACTAATTATAAACTCTTTGGACACAGATTTATGATGGACAAGGTAATACCCGGCAGCGTAAATGTTGATTTAACTTCTAAAGGGAGGGATATAATATTAAAAGAACTTGAATTGTTTGAAAAGGAATTCGAAAGACTTGTTATTATCTATGATGAAAATCCGTCCCTTGAGGACAGATTGAGAGGCACAGGCATCCTTACCTCTGAAAAGGCAAAAGAGTTATGTGTTGTCGGGTTTGTGGCAAGGGCGAGTGGACAGAATCAAGACTTAAGAATACAAAGTCCTTTCCCACCGTATGACCGCATTATTCCAAAGATAAGAGTGCTCAATTCAGGCGATGTCCATGCCCGTGCATGGGTAAGGATAGAAGAGATACGGGATTCAATCTGCATTATCCGTGAAATATTAAATACCCTGCCTGACGGTAATATTGTTGCAGGATTTAACCCGCCGCTTCCAGACAGGTCAGGTTTTGCTGTTGTTGAAGGCTGGCGAGGTGAAACAGTTTACTGGGTTCAGTCAGGACCGGATAGTGAAATAAACCGCTGTATGGTAAGAGACCCGTCCAGTGTCAACTGGCTTGCCCTTGAAGAGGCAATACATGGGAATATTGTCCCGGATTTCCCGCTCTGCAATAAGAGTTTTAACCAGTCGTATTCAGGGAATGATCTATAAAGGCAGGGACTAGGGGTTAGTTATGTTAAGAATTCTACATCAAATATTCCGCACAGGCATTGTAACTGAGCCGCTTCCTCCTGAAGTAGAGAAAGGGGTTGAGGTTATCGGTGCAAAACTGGAAGAAGCCATTATGCGCCGTTTTCGCAGGAGTCTTACCATAAGGCAGGTTGACGCAGGCTCATGCAATGGGTGCGAACTGGAGATTCATGCTTTAAACAACCCAATCTATAACTGCGAACGGTTCGGTATAAAATTTACTGCCTCTCCCCGTTTTGCAGATATACTCCTTGTTACAGGTCCTGTTTCCATGAACATGGAAATAGCACTCAAAAGAACCTACAATGCAACCCCTTCCCCAAAATTTGTTATAGCAGTTGGAGACTGCGGGTGTAATGGCGGAATATTTGGAGAGAGTTATGCTTCACTCGGCGGCATTAGCAAAGTTATACCTGTAGATATTGTTATCCACGGCTGCCCGCCCCCACCTACTGCTATACTCAAAGGCATCCTCAAACTTATGGAGTAAGATTATACACACCTCTCCTATCCCCGATAGAAAACACCTCTTGCTGCACCTGCCCATACTTTAATCTTCCTTTAATCTTTATGCCTTTATAATGCCTCCAGCAAAAAAACATAAAAGGAGGAATAACCCATGAAGAGTTTTTAAAATTTTCAAACTGCGCTGAATGCCACACCACAAAGGCATGGAAGCCGTCTCTATATAATCATGAAAAATATTTTTACCTTGATAAAAACCATACTGTTTCATGCAATACATGCCACGATACCGGCGGTTATAAAAAATACACATGCCTTAACTGCCATGAACACAAGAGCCGCAAGGTTATGAAAGAGCATCTCGAAGAAGGCATCAGAGACTTTGGAGATTGTTTGAGATGCCACAGGGTAGATATAGGCGGAAGGAATTACGGCGCTGCAAAGGCGCATGAGGGGTTTGGAGGAGAAGATGAAGAAGGAGATGGTGATGGTAAAGAGTATAAAAAGCATAATGATTAGGACTGATGCCTTTTTAAAACAAATTGACAATTTATTTAATTTACTTAATAATAAAACTTGGGTGTCTTGGAACCTGATTTATCTTTGATTTTATTAACTGCTTGCTCCGAAAATGCCCCCGATATAGAGCCAAAGGCTCGTGAAGGTTTATTCCCAAATTATAATGAGTGAGGTAACTCCAATGGCAAAAGATAAAATATTTAATGACAAAATGGACTTGATAGCAGATTTTAATTTTGGTGAAAAGGTCGTATCTGTATTTGATGATATGCTGAATCGTTCGGTCCCCTTCTATCAGGAGATTCAGAAAATGATAACTGAAATATCTTTAGATTTTGCAGCAGAAGGGACAAATATCTATGACCTGGGTTGTTCTACCGGCACAACACTTATCAATCTCAATAAGAGTATTGGCAGCATGGTTAAATATATTGGTGTAGACTACTCTGAAGATATGCTGGCAAGATGCAGAAAAACCCTTTCTGAAAATAATTTTTCAGGAGAATATGAACTAGTATGTAGTGACC
>MGPS01000039.1:2509-3964 GCA_001797495.1 Deltaproteobacteria bacterium GWC2_42_11 | reverse complement strand
AGGGCATTATCAGCGGGCTGAACGATAACGGGTGTTTTATTATTGTAGAAAAAGTACTTGGAGAAGATTCGCTTTTTAACAGGCTGTTTATAAAATATTACTATGATTTTAAAAAGAGAAATGGATACAGCGAATTGGAGATTGCACAGAAGAGAGAGGCGCTTGAAAATATCCTCGTCCCTTATAAACTGCTGGAAAACAGAGACCTCTTGCTCAATCAGGGGTTCAGGTATTGCGATGTCTTTTTCAAGTGGTACAATTTCTGCGGGATGGTGGCGGTGAAATAATAATATGGTAAAACCTGGCAATTTTATATTCAGGTATAGAAATCTTATCTTCCCATCCTTTTTTGTAGCGCTGGTGTTAGGCACAACACCTTATATAGGCAGCGGACATCTGGAAAAATGGAGATATGCAGCAGGCATTACAATAGCATTAACAGGGCAGATTATCAGGGCATTAACCATAGGACTTGTCTATATCATACGAGGCGGCAGAAACAGAAAAGTATACGCTGAAACACTCGTAAAAGATGGAATCTTTGCGCATTGCAGAAATCCTTTATATGTCGGAAATATCCTTATTGTAATAGGGCTCGGTATTACAGCAAATTCAATCCCATTTTATATTGCAGGCATCCCGCTATTTATAGTTATGTACATGGCTATTATAAAGGCAGAAGAAGGTTACCTCACCAGCAAGTTTGGGCAAGAGTATATTGAATACATAAAGGGTGTAAACAGACTTATACCTAATCTGTCAGGGATAATAAAAACCATCAAAGGCATGAAGTTCAACTGGGCACGTCTGATCGTCAAAGAATATGGGACAACATATGCATGGGTAGTATGCATGATATTACTCATAATAAAAAACCAGTATATGCGATACGGCAGTGAGATGAATAAGACTGCTTTCCTGTTTTTGTTAGCATTATTTATTTTCGTAACTTTTCTATATGCTATTGCAAGATATCTAAAAAAGAGCGAGCGGTTGGTCGCGGATTAAAACCCTCTTGGCATTTTCTTTGTGCTCCCTGATATTTCAAACAATCCAAATACCAAAATGCGAATCCTTATTGTTGAAGATGAAAAGAACCTTGCCAATACTCTGAAAAAAGGACTTTCAGAAGAAGGGTATAGTGTGGATATGGCTTATGACGGCGAAGAAGGGCAGTTCCTCGCTGAAACAGAGCCTTATGATATTGCGATACTTGATATAACGCTTCCCAAGATAGATGGTCTTTCCATACTAGGCAGTTTAAGAAAAAAGGGCATAAAGACCCCTGTGCTTATGCTTACTGCAAGGGATACAGTTTCAGACAAGATAAAAGGGCTTGATACAGGCAGTGGGATGGATAATAAGGTATTGGAAAGGATATTTGACCGTTTTTATCGCGCTGATGAATCAAGGGAGAATACAGAGGGCATAGGGCTCGGTCTTTCTATTGCCAAA
>MGPS01000039.1:2321-2476 GCA_001797495.1 Deltaproteobacteria bacterium GWC2_42_11 | reverse complement strand
TTACCTGCCTCTCATGTCGCTAAGTGGTTAAACCTATTTTTTGCCATCCCGAAATGCATGAGGGGAACGATAAAAAAATTGTAAAGAA
This sequence comes from Deltaproteobacteria bacterium GWC2_42_11, assembly GCA_001797495.1. Classification (GTDB taxonomy): domain Bacteria; phylum Desulfobacterota; class GWC2-55-46; order UBA9637; family GWC2-42-11; genus GWC2-42-11. The sequence continues at coordinate 2,388 of MGPS01000039.1, read as the reverse complement.
TAGATTATCGCAGTTCTGTTTCCTTAAAAGTAATTTTATACTTTAATTCCTTCTGTCCTGCGAGCCA
>MGPS01000039.1:0-2243 GCA_001797495.1 Deltaproteobacteria bacterium GWC2_42_11 | reverse complement strand
CAAAACATAACCCTTTGCACCCTTTGTCAATGCAATCCTATATTCGTCAACAGCGCCAAAATAATAATCGCGATACTTCTTTGCCTGATTCAAATCCAGACTTTCTGCAAGCATAGCCTTTCTAACATCAGCAGGGTCAACAGGAACCCAGCCGTAGCCGGGTAAATAAAATTCTGCCCAGCAGTGGTGCCCGGCTGTTATCTCTTCAACCGGTTTTTTGCCGAGCCGCAGTCCCCATACCTCTCTTGCAGGAACGCCTGCTGCCCTTGCAATTGCAACATAAACTCCGCTTATATCAGCGCACTTGCCCCCTTTTACAGCAAGTATCCTGTCAACATCGCCTATGCCGCATCCCTGAACATTCGGGTCTCTGAATGTATTTTCAATAACCCAGTCATAAACTGCCTCTGCCTTTTCAAGGATATTTTTTTTATCTCTGGTAATGCTCAATGCTATATCCTTAATCTTTCCATCCGTTGGGATATATTGCGAACCTTGCGTGAATTCTTTTGCCTCGTTTACAGCAGATATTTTTATTGAAGAGAAATCCCTTTTAACCCTCTCTACTGCCTTTGCTTTAAATGTCATAGTAATATGCCTTACCTTTGAAGGTTTTTTCCATTCTGCATAAAGCGCCATATCCCCTTTTTCCTTTTGCGCATAGACGCCGCTCTTGGAAAAATTACCGTCAATCTTAATATCCTTTATTGTCTGTTCTTTGTCGGACACAGGATACGGCACCCAGAGCCTAACATCTTTGGAGTTTTCAGGCGCATCAATATTTATTTCAAATACAACCTCCCCTTTCCTTTCCTTTGCATAAGACGGAGTCTGTAAAATAGAGCAGAGAAAAAGAATAGAAAGCGCTGCTAAAAAGATTGTCTTTTTAAGCATAACAAACCTCCATTTCAGGTTAAAGTTTCGCAGTACAATACTATGGATATTTTAAATATGTCAAATTGATATTTTGAATAATATGGGTGTTTCCTATAGATAGAAAAGAGGGACTAAAATTTAACAGCAGAAAGTGATTTTATAAATGTCTGACAAACAGGAGACACTGCCCTTAACCTGTCAGTGATGATGTAGAAATGCCTTGTAATGTCCAGTCCCCGTACATTTATCTTTCTTAATATTTTGTACGGCAATTCACTTTTAACGGCAAATTCTGATAAAAAGGCTGTACCGATACCTGTTTTCACAGATTGTTTTACGGCTTCTGTAGATGCAACCTCTGCGACTATATTCAGGTCATCAGGGTAAATACGGTTTTCTTTAAGATACCCTTCCATTGATTTTCTTGTGCCAGACCCTTTTTCTCTGATTATGAATGGGAGTTCTTTTAATTCTTTCACGCTTATCTCTTTTTTGATGTGTTTAAAATGCCCTTGCGATGCCACCAGCACGAGTTTGTCCTTTAGAAATTCTCTAAAATCAAATCTGGCATTATTGGGCTTTGAGCCGATCACCCCCATTTCTATAGAGCCGTTAGATACCATATCTACTATATCCTGACTGTCCCCTATCTTTAGTGTGATTAAAACTTCAGGATGCGTTTTTTTAAAGCGGGCGATATATTCAGGCAGGATATATTCGCCGGGTATTGTGCTGCCGCCGATAATCAGCGAACCTCTTGCCGCGCCTTTAAACTGATTTAATGCCTGTATGGCGCTGTTTTTTGTATTGAGTATCTCCTTTGCATATTTATAAAGAATCTCTCCTGCCTTTGTAGGGATAACAGACCTGCCAAGACGGTCAAGGAGTTGAATGCCCGCTTCATCCTCAATCGCCTTTATGTGGCTGCTTATTGTAGGCTGCGTTAAATGAAGCGCATCGGCAGTTTTTGAAAAACTCCTTTCTTCAACAACCTTGCAGAATATTTCAAGAAATTTAAGTTCCATGACAATTGCACCCTGCCTCTCCCTTTGCCTTTTGAAATGCCTCTTTGCCTTCTTTGTAAGAGAAGGCAGCAATCCCTATTGCCCCTATAGAATCAAATCCGCCTATTTCTGTAAGTCCATAGCCTATGCTTGATAATAGAAGGATAATTGACAGGTATACACAGGTTCTTGTGCAGGCAGCATCAGCCAATATTGCATGGGAGTTGAGTTGATTTCCAACCTTGACTTTATAGTGAATCAGCGCCCACATTGTCAGGATTGACACAGAGGCGACAATTATCCCCCAGAATGTAGTATCAGGCTTATACCCATAATAAAGATTTATCGCAGAGGTTATAATCA
>MGPS01000038.1:39364-40687 GCA_001797495.1 Deltaproteobacteria bacterium GWC2_42_11 | reverse complement strand
TTACTTGTGGTCCAAAACCAAAGGACTTTGGATCTGATGGAGGTTTATTCTTTGTCTCAGTTGTTGTCTGGATTGGTTCATAGGACAGATTATAGAGAGGAAAAGCATATTCCTTTCTTGAAGGGTTATAACCCCACGAAAGCCTATTTTCTATTTCAAGGACATCTCTGTAAAGATTTTCAATCTGCAATGTCCACCGCTCATGGTTATTGACCTTTAGTAATACGGCGATATCTTTACCCTTGAGACATTCAGGAATTCTTAATCCCCTGCCAAGCACCTGAGCAATCAGAAGTTTTGAATTAAAAGCCCTGTTTTCATGCGGAACAACCTGAAATACATTTTTAACATCCCATCCCTCTGTTAGCATACTCACAGAGACTATCCATTCAACAGGATTTTCAATATCATCCACTGTTTTTAATAGCTTAAGGTTCTCTTTCCTTATTTTTTCAGGTGCTTCTATAATCCTTCTAATCTCTCTGCCATCTACTGTCTTTTCTCCCGGCACCCCAGATGTTACCCATATCACCTTCTTTTTTGCATCATCAAATGGAATCTTTTCTTTATCAGCAATAAAATCTACCAATTCCTTCCAGACCTTAACACAACTTACTATCTTTTCCGTAATCACAATTGTTATAGGCTTCAAATAGTTGCCATAACTCTCCCAATTTTTCCTGTGAAGATGATAACTATCCTGAAAACCTTTATCTCTCTGGACTTCTTCCTCAAACTTATAGTCAATCTTTTTTACAATACCATCATCTATTGCATCACGGATTGAGTATCTATAAACCACATCATAAAAATACTCATCTTCTGTATACGGCGTTCCTGAAAGATTGACAATATAATGGAAGCCATAATCCTCATTCTTAAGGAAATCCAGCCATTTTCTTGTATCTGTATCAGAAGGGCTAAAGATATGATGAGCCTCGTCATTTATCACTAAAACCCGATGTCCCTTTCCCTTGAAACTATCCTCAATTGATGAGCCTGTCCTTTCATAAGTGGCATGGATGTTTTCAACACAGATGTCTCCGTCTAAAACAGGGCTGTTAGAATTTTTAATTGACGGGTTTTTGTGGACAGAGCCCAAATCCAATATAATCTTCTTTAATTTGCTGTCACCTGAAAGTAATTCAAACTTGTCAGTCAACCCTTCCTCAATAGTCAAAGATGGGCAAAGCACAAGAACTTTATCTACCAATCCCTCTGCAAGACATATCTGTGCAAGGGCGTATATAACATAACTTTTGCCTGTCCCTGTTGCCATATCTAAACTGCAGGATTTTTTATCCCTTAATTGAAATTTTGCTA
>MGPS01000038.1:36646-39339 GCA_001797495.1 Deltaproteobacteria bacterium GWC2_42_11 | reverse complement strand
CTGTTTGAGTTTATCATTATGCTGATAATTCTCTTTTGCAAGGTCTTCTATAGACTTATATTTATTTGAAAACAAAAATCTCAATACTTCTTTAACTGCTTCTTTTTGAAAGGAATAATTACCAATACAGATGGCTGAAAGGTAGGTATCATACTTATTAATGACATTCATAACCTCTTGTGAATTGTCATTCACTCTCAACACAAAATCACTATTTTTATAGGTCTGCGGCATATTATTTAAAATCCTTTTTGCTCAAAACTATCTTTTTTTCATTGCCATACTTATCTATAAAAATTACCATCATCTTTTCAGTGGCTTTATCTTCAGGAATTCTTATATCAAGGGAGTCGCACTCTTTAACCCTCTCCTCAAATCTTACATTAGAAGATATGCCTTTTCTTTTTAACTCACTATTCACCAAATCCTCTGCCCAGAACACCCCATCCATATCAAAGACCTTTCCATCAAAGTCATAATCAATCAAAACCATAGAAAGTGTCTCAAAATTATGAAAGTCTTCTGGACTGGACAATAAGGTATCAGATTTAAACTCTTTAAGCCTTATCACATAGTCCTTTTGTTTTTGGTTCAGGAGGTCAATTTTTTCAGGCTTTAATCTCTTGCAATCTGCCTTAACCACAGGCTGAGAAATGAAATCAAAACCAACTGCATCAATAACCTCGTTCACATCTGCCTCTGAAACAGGCTGTTTAAATGCCCCTTTTTCCTTTTTCTCAATCAATCGGTAAAGGACAGAAATTGGAACTTTTAAAAATACATACATTGTATTGCCATACTTAATCTCATCCATCATAAAGGAAAAACTGACTACAGGTGCAATGAGATAAAACTTCTCTCCAGCCTTGCCGCCAAGTGTCTTATGCAAGGACTCAACATAGCCCTCATCAAGTTTTAGTTTCTTATGATTTGGATAATCCCAGACATAAGCGCTGTGAACTCCGATATAACCATCAACACCGAAGCCATTTATCTTGTGTCTCTCTTCCCTGACCTCAAAGAGTTTTAATACAAATTCTCTATATCTTGTCCAGTCAAGATTCAAGATTGCATTATTGTCATAAACTCCGGCATTAAAAAGGGTAAATGCCTTTGTCTTTAATGATTTTTCTTTTTCACTCTTTTCCTTTGGCTCAATGAACGAAATGATATAAGTAATATTGCCTTTCTTGATAATCCTTCTGCCTTCCTCATCTTCTTTGAATTTTAGACTGTAAACCTTAAATTTATCTTCCGGACAGATTAACGAGAACTCACCATCTTTTTGTACTCTTGAAACTATATTGTGCAGGTCATCAATAAACCCATCTGTTACCTCAATCTCACCCTTTCTTGCCTTTTCATTTACAATAAACAATCCCCTTGAATTCTTTAGATGCTCATCAATATCATCAACCCTTTCATAAACATTTCTCTCATCATTTTTTGCAGAGCCGATTTGTGTTGTTAGATTTAACATCCTCTTTTGAATGGTATATATTGCAAGTTTTCCGCAGTCCATACCTATCCACCGCCTGCCTAACTTTTCAGCAATAGCAAGGGTTGTGCCTGAACCAGCAAAGGCATCAAGCACAATATCGCCCTCATTGGAAGAAGCTTTGATTATTCGTTCAAGTAGTTTTTCTGGTTTCTGAGTTGGGTAGCTGTTAGAAACAACACGTTCTTTTGAGGCTTGATTTATTATTGGGATTTCCCACCAATCTCGTGGCGGAACTCCACCTTCATCTTCATATTGTCTGTAAGTATCTTCGCCTTCTTCTGGAGGGTCATTTCTACCATCTTTGTATCGCAGTCTATATCTTCTACCATGTTCATCTGAATATTTGAACTTTTTGCTTAAAGTATAGTCACTATAATCCGTTGCCACATCACGCCAATTAAATATTCGCTCATTGTTCTTTCCATACATATAGATAATATCGTGTTTCCTATTCCAAGACTCCTTAGTCATTTCTCTTTCTTTGTAACACCATACTATTTCATTAACAAAATTGTGCTCTCCAAATACCTCATCCATTATTGCCTTTATATAATGTCCCTTTTTCCAGTCAAGATGCACATAGATACTGCCATCATCAGCAAGCACTTCTCTCAGCAATATCAATCTTTTTCTCAGAAACTCAATGAACTGTGCGCCGATGATTTTATCCCTGTATGCCTTTTCCCTGTCTTTCATAAAGTCCTGCTTTGTGGCAAATGGCGGGTCTATATATACGAGTTTGATTTTGTTCTTTATGCCGAGTTTATTCTTCCCCCGCTGGTCTTCATAAATCGTCTTTAAAGCCATGAGGTTGTCGCCAAAGACGAGCATATTCCGCCAGCCATCATCAGAAGCATTTTCAGTATTAAAACTTCTAACCTCCTGCAAAGGCGCTTCAGGAGTGTCAGCAATAATATCTTCTTTCCTCTTTTTTCCCTTATAAATAATCTGGTATTCTTTGGTAAGTTCTATGTATTCTTTGTCTTCAGATGAAAACATCTTTGACTTGTAGATTTCAGGAACAGGCTTCCCATGCTGTAAAAGTTCTATTATTTTCTCTTTATCTTTATCTGTAAGCCTTGACATTTATATTCCCCCTAACCTTATTACCTTGAGGCTATTGCCTTCCTGCTGATAAAGCCTGTCTGCGTCTGCCTGTGCTGTGCGACAACACGCAGACAGGTGCTATGCA
>MGPS01000038.1:20545-36613 GCA_001797495.1 Deltaproteobacteria bacterium GWC2_42_11 | reverse complement strand
GATGCTGTAACCTTTCAACAACCTTTAAACTTGTCCCCCGTATCAAGTACGGGGCAGGCTCTGCAAGTATTAAGCAGGGATCAGTATCTGTGGCTTCGTTTATTCTTGTCATAGTTAAACAAATCCTACCATATTTTTCTTATGGAAAAATTAGGGTCAGCGACCATTATCACTATTCCATCTATCACAAATTTATGCTCAATCCATACTCCTGCTGATAAAGCCTGTCTGCGTGACAGGCAGGCAATGTACCCCCCCGCTTCCTGTATTTTTTCAGGATAATAATCATGTGTATCCATCCTACGCATCCCACGGATAAACATAAAACTCGCTTTTTGGTTTGCCGTTTAAACCAATAACCTTGTATTTGTCTATACTGTAATGCTTATTGAAATACTGCACCGCCGTTGGATTGAACTGTTCAAAATTCAATTTCACTTCTATCGGCAGTATGGAGTTCTTGACTTTTAATATAAAATCTATTTCTTTTTTGTCCTTTGTCCGCCAGTAAAAAATTGCTTCATGGGTATATTTTTTTACGAGTTCGGCAAAGATTCCTGTTTCAAATACATTGCCGATGAGTTCTTTTTGCAATCCCTTTAACCATAGCATCTGCATGAGCCCTGTATCGTAAAAATAGATTTTGGGCAATTTGAAGAGTTCGGAGCGGATATTTTTGCTGAATGGTTTGACTAATTTGATGATATAGGTGTTTTCCATGATGAACAGGTATTTCTCTATGGTCTGTTTTGCTATCTTCGTGGTATTAGAAAGTTCTGCGACATTCAACTGTTGGCCGCTCTGCGAGGCAAGGGCTTCCAGCAATTTATTGTATTTATCTATATCTTTAATATCAGCAAGGTCTCTGATGTCTTTCTTTACATAGGTGTCAATAATTTGCTGTAAGTATTTTTCCTTCTTGTCAATCTCGGAGGTCAAAACAATTTTAGGATAACCTCCGTAAAGAACATATTCCTTGAACATTGCCCTGAGTTCATCTATCTTTTTTTGCGTGTATACCTTGCCCTGTTCAAATGGGTATTGCCTGAATAATAAAAATTCCTTGAAGGACAAATTGAAGATTTCAAAATTCACAGTCCTGCCGACGAGGGAGTCCTTGAATTTGGTTTTTATGGCAAAACTGGATGAGCCTGAAACAATGAGTTTGATATTTTTATGGTGGTCTGCCGTCAGTTTGAGGAATGATGAGGGGTTGGAGAGATATTGAATCTCGTCAATAAAAACAAAGGTCTTTGTTTTTCTGCCCTGGGATAGCAGTCCTTCTTCCTTAAGATGCCTGATGAATTCTGCCACGCCTGTATCCAATATTCTTACAAATCTGGAATCTTCAAGGTCAATAAAATAGGTATCCTCTCCCTGCTTTTTCAGATAGTCTTCTATATAGTAAAGGATAGTTGTCTTGCCAACCTGACGCGCCCCGTGTAAAACAATAATATCATCTGTATGCAGGTATTTTTTGATTTCATCAAAAACTATTCTTTTAAGAATCGTCTCCATATAATACCTTTATTACTTTTTACTTTACTTTATATCCGATATAAAGTAAAGTAAAGATTATTTTAAAGAAAATAAAAAGGAAATAGCGACCATTATCCTGTTATCCTCATCACAAATTTATGCTCAATGCATACTCCTGCTGATAAAGCAAGGTATCCCCCCGCTTCCAACCGTATCCGCTACCTCGTTTGTCCATGTATAGTAAATTATAAAATCCCCCTCATCGCTTCCCGTTGCAATGCTTCGCAGCAACGGAAGCTCAGCCTCTCCCCTCAGGGGAGAGGGAAGGGTAAGTAATCGTCATAATCTATCGGAGATTCACCTCAATTGCCCTGCAAAAACCTTCCCTGTCTCAAGCATATGCTTTTTAAAAGATTCAATATCAAACCTTTCCGTCTTAAACATCCGCTGTCCGCCCTTCATAAATAATATGGCAGACTCTGCATCACTGCCAAAACTATCTGATACGGCAGCAGAATATATCTTTATCTGATTTTCGTAAACAGCGGTTTCTTCACCTTCTTGAGAGGCATATTTATAATCTATCACCTTCCATATCCCATTTTTAGCAAGATATAATAAATCAACAACCCCCTTTACATAAAGGGTAAAACCATTTTCTCTTACTGGCATAAAGAACGGGAATTCCCTGTAAACTTCCCTTGCATCCAAAACCTCTCTGAAGGTCTTGCTTTCGATATACCTTAATACATCAACAGTAATGTCATTCGTTTCCCTGTCAGATATCCGCATCCCTCCTGCAATGTCATTTATAAGAAATGTTACATATCCTGCATCTTTGCCTGCAAGATGGTAATCAAGTCTTTCCATTATCAGATGGAAAAAGGTACCAATATCTCTCGCCCGTTCCCTCCTTGAAAATTCAGCATCCATACTATCTGTAACTGCAGACATTTTAAACTTTTCAGGAAAAGTCATGAACTCTGCAAGTTCAGTTGCTGGGATAACGAGTTCTCTAACCAAAGGAGGATTAAAATCAAATATATCCTTTATCACATCATGCGGCATTTTCCCATGTCGTATTATATCTGGCACTGCTTCAGGGGCACGATTTTCATCAGCCAGAATATCACCCCTCAAAAGTTTAATATTAGAACCATTTGTGTTGATTACCCTGACTGCATCTAACACACCATCTTTGAGAAAATCATTCACCTCATTATCAAGCATGGCATCCAGCACCCCTCTCCAGTTTTCACACTTTTTTGAAGATTCTCCTGATAAAATCAGATAGTCTCTTGCCCTCGTGCATGCGACATAGAATATCCGCATTGACTCATTCATCTCCATCTCTTTTATATCCTCTCTTGCAGACCTTAAAACCGATGTCTCCTCATCAGCGCCATCTTCATTTATATATTTTGCCGCAACCCCTAAGCATGGACTAAATACGATCCTGTCTTTAATTGCAGGCAGCCCTCTGCCGATGTCAGGGACAAATACTATCGGGAATTCCAGCCCCTTTGCCTGATGTACTGTCATGATTTTAACCACATCCATCTTCTCTGTTGTTATCTGCGCCTCTGCCTCCCTTGGCGGCTCATCAAAAAGTTTCTTGAGATGATATGTAAAGTCCCTGATAGTGGCATTGCCCTCACTTTCGAATCTCCTCGCAGCCTCAATAAGTTTTTTCACATTTGCGACCTTCTGCTCACCCTGAAATGTTGATATAATGCCAGCAAGATAACCTGTATCTGCAAGGATGGTCTCTATCAATTCTGCAATGGTAAGCCTGTCCTTCACAGATTTCCACTTAATAAGCCATTCTCTGGCACGGATAATATTCTCTGCCTCTTCTTCAGGATAATCCCTGAAATCCTTTTCATTGTAAAAACCTTCAGAAATTTTCCGACATATTATTTTGCCGCTCTCGTTCAATCTGCGAACTAACCTGTAAAGCGTCTCATCCATCAGTCCAACAAATGGCGACCTCAAAACACCTGCCAGATATATATCGCTGTCCCCCCTTTCTATGTGCTGAAGGACATTATATATATCAAGCACCTCCTGACAGTGATAAAATCCGCTTCCCCTGACTATGTAGTAAGGGATATTCAATCTCCTTAATGCATCTTCATAGATGCCAACATCGTTCAGGGTCCTGAACAGAAGTGCAATGTCCCCAAAACCCGCCTTCCTCTTTTTCATGCCAAGATGGTGGTTATATTCCACAACATCAAGACTACCAACGATTTGCAATACCCTCTTTGCTATTGCATCTGACTCCATCTTCCTAACTGCTTCCGCACCACCAGAAACAGATTTACCTTTCCCGAAGAGTATAAACTCAACCCGTGCATCTTCTCCAAAATCATTATCCTCATCCCGTGTATGCCTTTGCATGGCATTCCTGCTGAAGATGATGCCATCATGTCCGCACCCCTTCCTGTCAATAAACAGTGCGTTTACAAAAGATACAATCCCTCTGCAAGAACGGCGGTTGTTCTCTAGATATAGTATGCTACTTCTATCAAAATTCTTTATTACACCTCCAAATACCTTAACATCAGCGCCCCTGAATCCATATATTGATTGCTTCATATCTCCGACAATAACCAGTTTTGAATCAGCAAGGCTGTTGATTGAAGGGGTATCCATGGATATATCATCCTTTTCTGCCATAAGATAAACAATAGACGCCTGCACCCCGTTTGTATCCTGAAATTCATCAACAAGGATTTTTTTAAATGCCTTCTTGTAATACCCCCTGACATCCCTGCTGCTGGTAAGCATCTTTCTCGCAAGATTTAGCAGATCCTGAAAATCAAGACTTGAGTTTTTGTCTTTTATCTCTGAATAACGGAGGTCAACGAGTTTAAGAAGGTCAACAAAATCCCTGATATGCGGGACTGTGCGGTATGATGCGGTTATCTCTTTCAAACCATTCAAGACATTTTTAGCAGAATAGATATCCTTTTTTAATGAATCAGGCACACCCCTGCTGCTTTTTGGCAGGCGAGAGATTAACCTGTCTATAATCTCTTTTGCCTCCTCATGCATACTTACATCCAGAAGTCTCAATCCATTATTTATTTTCTGCCATGTATCAAAAAATGCTTCAAAATATTTTCTGGTCTTTTCCCCTGTAACACCTCCGTTTTCAAACCCATTTTGCAGCTTGTTGTCAATGCAGTCAAAAAGGTTCAATATATTCCTCAAAAATGCATCTTTTAAAAATATTTCGCCCCTAATAAGTCCCCCAACATCATGCATCTCAAGCCCGTGATTCCTGATATTCTGATATATCTTTAATATCGGATCAGCAAGCCTTCTTGAATTGCCCATGGATTTTATCCAGTATCTGGCGCCACTGCTGCCCTCTTTTGCAGAGTTGATAATGGTTTTCCTCACAACATCCTGCAGCGCCATCAGCGACTCATTTTCATCCATAATCCTGAAATCAGGTGTAATGCCTGCCTCAACCGCATTCTCCCTTAACATCCTCGCACATATAGTATGGAATGTCCCGATTGGCGCAGATGAGATGTCCTGCATTGCCTTTAACCACACACCTGACCCCGCTAAGCGGGGTGACCCCTCCCCCCCCTGCTTACTGCCCCCGATAGAACCATTCGAGGGCAGGACTGCAGGGGCAGGCATGACCCTTAACCCTATCTCTTTCTCAATCCTCTCCTTGAGTTCACCTGCAGCCTTTTCTGTAAATGTGATGGCAACAATCTTCTTTAGCGATATACCCTCCTCCACAAGTTTTATATACAGTCCCACAAGCGCACTTGTCTTGCCTGAGCCTGCTCCTGCAGAAACAGCATAGTTCCTTTCAAACTTTAAAAGGGTTTCAAGTGTCTTCGCATCTTCAGGCATCATCCTTCCCCTCTTGAAGGGATGTATCTGCATATGCTCCAAAACTTACAATTTTCGCAGTCCTTTTTATCATGCGGCTCTGCCCTGAAATTCCCCGACCTTATATGTAACATGAGCCTGTCAATATCACCCTGCATCGTCCTCTTTTTCCCGCTAGAAACATGCGGGGACAGACTTTCGGCGCCGTTCCTGCTGCCAAAGATATATTCATCCAGCAAGATATTGCCATTATCATCCTTTATATCCGTTACTTCGCGGCATTCAGCCTTCCTGATTGAATAATAAAAACCCATAAACCGTGAATATTGTTTTTCATGCAGGGACGAGCTGCCTGCTGCCGCAAGTATATATAGAGGTATCTGGAAATATATCTTCCCTATATCTTTATTATCCGGCACAAAACCTGTCTTATAATCTATGACCCTTATTCCATCAGTGGATGCGTCTATCCTGTCTATCTTCCCATTTATGTATATTACATCTCCGCCAGTCAAGGTAATCTTGAGGGGAGGTATATCCTCACCCTGACCAAATCTTACTTCAAAATATCGCGGCAGAAACTCTTTATCATCTAATCCTGCTTCCAGCCTGTAAAACCGCTCCATCATGGCAGACATCTGCTCTTTCCTGAGAACCCATAACTCTTTGTTCCCAACAAAATATTTATCTTCAACATCGGCAAACACCCCTGCCATTGTTTTCTCAAGAAGTCCAATCTCCTCTGCCGCACCCTTACACGGTAAAAGTCCCATCTTCTGCGCCTCCCTATAGAACCGCTCCAGTATTACATGAACTATCGCCCCTTCTGTAAGGCTGTCTATCTCAATATCCGCTTCTGCCAATTCGTCAAGTCTCAAAACATTTTTCATGTAAAAATAAAACGGGCACTTTGCCAGGGTCTCAAGCATGGTTGCATTCCATGTAATATTATTGCCTCCTAAAAATTCGTTCTTTAACCTGACCTTTAAATCATTGTCAGCAATGCCGCCAGACCATCTTAAGTCATCCCCTGCTGCCGACTCCCTTATCTTTTCAACATTACAGACCTTTTTAAGCCTTAAGACATTGCCCTTAAACCCTTCCTTGTTGTTATCTGCCTTGTTATCTATAAGTTCCAGCAGTTCCTCTGCATAATGCCTGTCATGGGTTTTGGTATCTGAAAGCGCCTTGCATATCCCTATCAGCAGTTCATCCTTTTCAAGCGCCTCCGGCAATTTTGCAACTACATCTGAAACAGGTATCTTCTTTAAAGGTGCAGATTCGCCAAGCACCCGTATTGCCTCTCTGAAAAATATAGAAGGGATTGTTTCCCGTCCTTTTTCATCCAGATATGAGTAAGAGAGATACGTCTTCTTTTCTGCCATGCCAAGTGAAAGCATAAACAGCAGCGGCTCTTCCCACCACTTTGCCTTATTTGTCAGGAATATCCTTTTATGGAATGCCATGTTCAGCCTCATCTTATCATCTTCCCTTATGAATGGATGCGGCGCCTCATTAGCAGGGAACTCGCCGTCATTCAAACCGCATATAAACAGGTATTTAAACTTAAGCCCCCTCGCATCCATTATTGAAAGGACTTTAATCCCTCTCCTGTCCCTGTGTGAAGGCACATTCTTTTCCCTCAAGTGTTCTAAAACAATGCCGCGAAATTCTTCCATAGATAAAACCGCTCTATCCCTCCCTATATCTTTAAATGCTGTCTCAATCTCATCCATTGCCTCTTTGAATACATCAAGGCTCAGAATCTCCCGCCTTTCCAAATCAAACATATCTTCTCTGTCTTTTACCCTGTCAATAGATAATTTTTCTATAACTTTATAGAGCGCTGCCTTATGCCCTTTGAATGTCTGCTTTTTGTCAATCCCTTTCAGGGTTTTAATAAAGTTTGATACCAAACATTTTACAGCCATCTCTGCACCCGCATCACCCTTCTTCTGCCTTATATACCTCTCAATCGCATTACCCCAGCCTTCAACATCCTCGCTTATTATCTTCGCATCTGCCGCAATCCTTTCTATAGTGTCAAAATCAATACCTTTTTCACCTGCAAATGACGAATAGTCAACATAATCAGAATTAAGGAGTTTTAACACCCTCTCCCTCTCAAAACCTGATTCTATGATGTCATAAACAGAAAGGATATTTTTGATTATCGGCGATGCCAGTAACGGAGTACCCCTCCTGAAATACAATGGTATATTGAACCTCCTGAAGACATCCTCCACTATCTCACCGTATGGCGCTATATCCCTGAAAACAACCCCTATATCCGCAGGGTTTACTCCTGCTGAAAAGAGTCTCCTTGTCTCCCTCCCAACCTCCTCTATCTCCCTGTACCTGCCAGGCGCTGCCACCAGGTTTACATTGTCATCTCTTATAAAATCGTACGGCTCGCTAACTCTCAGAAAATTCCGCATGAGATAGTTGATACTGGTGTCACCCCGCTCAACGGGGTGTCCGCCGCCCTCTGCAGAATGAGTAAATATTATAGAATCGGGTGACAGGTCCTCCATTGTTTCAAAGAAATTGAGCAAGCCCTCTGCAGCCCTTGTTGCATCGGGGTTTTCAAGGCTGTATACAGGGATTATCTTAAGGGAAATCCCTTTTGTTATCATCCCCCTGACAATACTTCTCTGGACAGCCGTGAGGTCATAAAAACCCTCTATAACAAGTTTCTCTATCCCTGAAATGAATGAAGGGAGACCTGATTCTTTTTCAAATTCTTTAAGAACAGCCCACTCCCTTCCGATACTGTCTGTAATGTTCAAAGAAAGAAGATTCTTCTCATAAAGTGAATAGACAGATGCCAGAAAATTATATTTTTCATTCTTCAGCGGCTTCACCGCCTTATCAAAATCTTCTGAACCAATCAATGACTGCCTCAACTCCCGTATGAATTTATTTATCGAACGATAAAGCAGCGGAGAATGTCTCATGCTATAAAGTATGGATGTGCCGACATTGTCTTTCAGCGCTGAATCTACTGCACCCTTTACCAGCAGGAGTTCGCCTGTTGAAGAGACAACCCTTGCAGGGTGGGCAATGCCCACCGATGAGAGTACACTTATAAGTTCAGGGAATGTCATTACCCTGTAACCTGTGAGTGTCCCCAATTCTGCTGAAATACCTTTTAACTTCTCTTCTTTAGTAAGTGCAGCAGGGAGGAGAAAAAGTGTTGAAGAGTACTTAGAAAGAGAAGGTGAGTGTGATTTGTGATAAGTCATGGGTGAGAAAATTAAACAATATAAACCCAGTATGGCGCGCCTGGCAGGATTTGAACCTGCGACCTACGGCTTCGGAGGCCGACGCTCTATCCCCTGAGCTACAGGCGCATATCATACAATGATTAATGAATGAATATTTTCATTTTTTAACTAATCACTAATAACTGTTTTGGCGCGCCCGGAGGGATTTGAACCCCCGACCAATGGTTTCGAAGACCGCTGCTCTGTCCACTGAGCTACGGGCGCAACCTGCTGATTATAAAATATTCCTGACTATTGCTTATTATCTGTCTTTTTATGTTCTTCAAAGAGTGTCTTAAGTATGGCAACCTCCTGACTCAGCCTTTTGTTCCTTTCACTCAGACTAGAGATTATAACTGAAAAATACAGCACTATCAGGAGAAGAAAAAGAAATGCTACAAGGAAGAGAAGAGACGGCGGATATGCCACACCCAGCAGGGCTGCTATTAAATGAAGTAATTCTCTCCACAAAGAAAGCCCCAGAAGTACTACGGCTGATACAAGCCACAGGATGGCATACTGTTCCTTAAGCATGCCGCGACGTATCAAATCCACAATGCCTATGAAAACGCCGAGACTGAATATAATTGCAAAAATCTGAATGAACTGCATTATCTCTCAACCCTCTTCAACATATCTATAAACACTGCTAACAAAACTTTGACCATATAATAAACGGCACGAAAAGGTGTTATTGATGATATGCCGCCTGCTCTTCCCGCCATCCGGACAGGTATTTCTATTATATTAAATCCTGCCTTGTGAAGCAATACAATGGCTTCTACCTCTGGATAATCTTCAGGATAATTTCTGGCAAAGAATCTTAGTACCTCTTTATTGGCAGCCCTGAACCCGGAAGTGGTGTCTGTTATTCGTTGTCCTGTTATCATAGATACTACCATTGAAAATACCTTCATGCCAATATTTCTTCCTAATGATGGACTATATTCCCCCTTTCCAATGAACCTTGAACCTATAACCATATCTGCCTTTTGTTCCAAAATAGCGCAGACAAGGCGATTTATCTGGTCAGCAGGGTGCTGGCCATCTCCATCCACCTGGACTGCTATATCATAACTATTCAAGTCTGCATATCTATAGCCGGTCTGCATAGCAGCGCCTATGCCCATATTGTAGGGGAGGTCTATAACCACAAACCCAGACCCTCTTGCAATATGGCTTGTGGCATCTGTTGACCCGTCATTTATAACAAGCATGTCAGCCTGAGGGAGTTCCTTTTTTACAGAAGATATAACTTGCCCAATGCTTGCAGCCTCATTATAAGCAGGGATTATAATTAAGAGTTTATTCATTTATTTTATTACCTTCAAGCCTGTAAGTATAAGGTTTTTTATATCCTGAAGGGATCTTATCTTTTTCAACTGAAAAAAAATCCGTTTCGGATTCAGATAGAACCGCCTATTTGCCTTCTTCACAATTCTCTCCAGTTCCTCTTTTGGCAGGTCCGGATAAGATACAAGTGCCTTTTCTGTTGGAGACAAGTTGGTTTCAAGGTCATTTATTTCCGGCTTAACTGCCCAATCTTCTTTCCTTGCTTTCTCCGCAAATTCAGTTCCCGGAAACGGGGTTGCAATGCTAAACATGCAGTAGTTGATTGGTAAATGGCATACCTCTTTTATGGTCATTTCCGCACTTTCCCTAGTTTCCACAGAAGAAGCACCGAACATAATATTGGCCTTTGGCTCTATACCATACTTGTTTAAGAGATCAATAGCCCTTTTGACTGTCGCTACATCCATATCCTTTTTTATATCATCCAGCACCTTCTGATCCAAAGACTCTATGCCCAAATCAATATATTTGCATCCTGCATCTGCAAGGGTCTTTACCATCTCATCATCCAGAATAAGATCGCATCTTGCCAAAATTCCAAAAGGAAGGCTGACATCTTTTAACCCGTGACATATTTCCATAATCCTTTTCTTGCCGCCAAAAAGAAACAGGTCATCGACAACGGAAACCGCCTTATACCCCTGTGTCTTTATGGATTTAAATTCTTCAACAATATTCTGCGGCGAACGAAGTTTTACCGGAGGCTTTTTGCCATGATGGAATCTCTTCCATTCCAGTTCCCGTGCCCAACTTATGGCATTGGGCACGCAGTAATAACATCTGAAACTGCAACCTCTGGATGTAAGAACAAGGGTTACCGGTCTATCCTTGAGTTTTGGATTGAAGTATGCATTTTTCTTATCTTCAATAAGACACCTTGCAGGAAAAGGAAGTGAGTCAAGGTCTTCAATAACACCGTAACTTTCTGTTTCAACCATCTCCCCATCCTTGAGATAGGAAATACCTTTTATGTTGTCAAATTTGTTTATCTCTATACCTTTAATCAAGTCCCTTATAATAAACTCAGCCTCGCCTCGCACTACATAGCACCTTTCATTTAAGAGGAAATTGATTGGTTTCAATGTGGGTTGAGGTCCAAAGAATATTACCTTGCTATCCGTATTCTCCAAAATATACTTGGCTGCCCTAATATCTATACCTTCAGCAAGCAACACCGTATGACATATATAGATATCATGATTGTTCCTATTTATATATTCAGAAAACTCATTCCATAAATTAGTATCAGTAAAATCCTTAAAGAGAACTTCATGACCCGCTTTAGCCAGCACAGAAGCCACATAAAGCATTGGAAGTTCGGGGTGTTTATAATATGTAAAGGTACACCCATAGACTCTTTCAGGGACTCTATCAGCAGATTTTGCAGGTGGTATAATGAGATCTATTTTCACAACAGTTTTGCACTCCATCTGATAAATGCCCAGCACCAGACCGTGTTTCGTAAAAGATGAATAAAAGGAAGCAGGAGGGCTATGAAAGTCTTCTGCTTTTCCAAAACACTAAAGGCAAATATAAACCTGTCTAGAAGTATAATACCCAATACTGTAAAGGCAGACAGAAGAGAGTAATTATAGGGGAAACGGAATATAACAAGAACAATGGACGAAATGAGTAATATAAAAAACAACAGTGTCAAGGGCACCTGAAGGATCATTCTTAACCCGGAAACACTGTCGCCGGCAATTTTTTCTTTATGCTTTTGAACCAACTGCATCCTGCCGTAAGCAGACCAGTATTGTTGTTTTAGGTAGCCTTTAATGTCTGCCTTCCAGTAATGGTCACAGAGGGCGTCTTTTCTGAAAACAAGTTTGTATCCTGCTTTCTGGAGCCTGTAACTCATGTCATTGTCATAACCGTATTTAAATGCAGGATCAAAAAGCCCTGCCTTATCTAAAGCGCTCTTTCTATAGGCAGTGTTCCCTGTGCATACATGGGTTACATATTTTGAGGCTATGCCATCGTATCTCGCCTCCACATCGTAACCCATCATCTTTGCCAAGAATGAAACATCATGCGGCGTTTTATAATAACCCTGAACAGCCCCAACCGCCGGATCGTCAAACTCTTCCGTGATTTTTCTCAGCCAGTCTTTCTGAAGAACCACATCTGAATCCACACTGCATATAATATCATATTTTGCGACCTTAAATCCGTTATTCGTGGCCGTTACAGCCCCCTGATTCGGCTGGTCAATAATCTTTAAATCTCCTCTATCCTTTAAGCCTTTTACTATCTCAAGAGACCTGTCCCTGCTGCCGTCATTGACAACAATGATTTCTAATGGAGCGGGATAGTCCTGGCTAAATATCGCTTCAGTGACATCCTTTATGTGCCTTTCGGCATTATATAAGGGAACGACTACACTTACCGGAAGATACATTATTTAAAAACACCTCATACTATTTTATGCTGCTAATAACTCTTTATAAAGTTCTATATATTTTCTGGCAATATTGTCAAGGCTGTAGAACTTCTTAATAGAGCAAAATGCATTGAAAGCAATGCGCCTTGCAAATTCTTTACCCCTGAGCAGTTTTAATATCCCTTTTGCAAGGTCATGATAATTGCCCGGTTCTACCAATACACCATTCTCACCATCTTTCACAACATCCACTACTCCGCCTATTTGCGTTGCCACAACTGGAAGTCCACATGCCATGGCTTCTAACAGTGAATTTGGCATTCCTTCCTGAAGCGAAGGTAGAACAAAGATATCTGTTGCGTGAAGAAAATTTGTAATATTATTGATATGTCCGCGAAAGTCCACTGAACCGATAATGTCCAGATCTCTGGCCATCTTTTCCATATCACATAACAGGGGACCGTCTCCCAAAAAAAGCAACCTGGCATCAGGAAAATCCTTTATAACCTCTTTCCATGCCCTCAAGAGAAAATTAATTCCCTTACGCGGGATAAACCTGCCACTGAAGGTTACGAGCGGGCTATTTCCAAATCCCATCCTCACCTTTAGGGGATTTTTTATCTCTGTAGAGAGGAACGCAAATAGGGCAAAATCTACAAAATTAGGAATCCTGCTAATCTTTGTCGCTGATAATCCATCCCCTCTCAGTCCTTCTTCAATCTCTGCGGTTGTAGCCACAAAGGCATCCACCCTTTGAAGGAGCCTGATAATCAGGTTGCCAAGACCCAAGTAACGTCCCTGCAGTGCTCCTGCCTCCGTGCCAATCTTAGCGGCGGCAACCTTAGCGATAACCTTCTTCCGAAGAATTTTTAAAAGGGGTAGATTGAAAAACAGTGGGAGGCTGGCTCCATGAAAATGAACGATGTCGTATTTCTTTCTTTTCAGGAAAAGAAGAATGGCGCAACTGAAAGAAAAAGTCAACGAGACCATGATATTCACAAACCTTACCTCTTCAAAGTTATGAAGGTTTGATTTGATAGACCATGCACGGTAAACCTTGACCTTAGGACTGAAAACAGCCTGCGGCATCCCTTTCATTCGTCTGGCTATGACAAAAATATCAATCCCTTCTTCTGCCAATCTTTCTGTAAGGAGTTGCGCCTGCCTTCCAAGTCCCCCCAGGGAGGGATGGTATAAGGCTGAAACAACGCATAGTCGGATATTCAAGCCTTTTTTGCCAGATATGGTCATCTCTCTTTGCTTGATGGGGAATTAGAGTCTATAAATTGTTGATGCCATAATTCCAGCATCAGCAGATTGTAAATATGATACTGCCAGTTCCATGTTCCGGACACATGCTCATCCAAAATCTTCTTAACAAAATTCTCATTAAAATACCCTCTCTCTGCGCATCTTTTTGAGAGGAGCGTATCGTAAGCCATCTCCTTCAGTTCATTTCTGAACCAGTGATCTAAGGGAACGCCGAAACCCATCTTCTTTCTTTTTATAATATCATCAGGAAGTATATCTTTAAAAGTATTTTTTAAGATAATCTTTGTCCTACCTTTATGCAGTTTAAGATGCGCCGGAATCCTTGCTGCAAACTCCATCAACTCATGGTCAAGAAACGGAGAACGTGCCTCTAGCGAATGAGCCATTGAGGCAATATCCATCTTTACGAGGAGTGTATCTGCAAGATATAGGGTAACATCTGCATAAAGGGTGCTATCTATGAAATTATCAGATTCAGCATGGGCATATCTATCAAGGATGATATTAAAGGAGTCAATCCCGCCAGTCTTTTCCTTGAAACCATCAGTGTAAAGCCCGTTTTTCATTTCGTTGTCAAAATGAGTGAGCCAGTGAGCGTTTCTCATTTCCGGTGATAAGGCAAGCATCTGGCTGAATCTCTTCATCTTCCAGAAAAAACTATTCGGGTCGGGCGTGGATGGAAGAACGGCAATAAGGAAAGGGAATATTTTTTTTCTCAAAAATTCCGGAATTCGCTCAAACCGCATGGCTAGTTCATTGGCTGTATAACGACCGTAACCCGCAAAACTCTCATCCCCCCCGTCGCCGTTCAACACAACGGTTACATGCTCCCGGGCAAGTTTTGAAACATAGTAACTCGGTATGGCAGAGGAGTCGGCAAACGGTTCATTATAATGCCAGACTAATTTTGGCAGCACATCCACTGCATCAGGCATGACCTTAAATTCCGTATGGTCTGTTTCAAATTTATCGGCAACTATTTTTGCATATCTTAACTCATCATAGTCTTCTTCATAAAATCCAATGGAAAAGGTTTTCACATGCCCTTTCATTATCCGGCTCATGAGGGCAACCACCACGCTGGAATCCATGCCGCCGCTTAAAAATGCGCCAAGCGGCACATCGCTTATAAGCCGTATCTTAACCGCCTCGTTAAGCCTGTCTATCAGTTCTGTCTCCAGTTCTTTTTCCGCAGCCCTGGTTTTGACCGAAAATTTCGGCAGATATGAAAGATTCCAATAACGTTTTACATCTACCCTTTCATCCTTGCATAAAAGATAATGGGCAGGAAGAAGTTTTCTTATGCCTTCAAAGGCTGAAAAAGGAGAAGGGACGCTTTGGTAGGTTAAGTAGTGGTGAATAGCGGTGAAGTCCGGTTTTTTTTTAATTGTCAGGTCTTGAAGTATTGCCTTTATCTCAGAGGCAAATATCAAACAATTGTTATCCGAATAATAAAACAGAGGCTTCTTTCCAACCCTGTCCCTCGCAAGAAAAAGGCTCCTGTCTTTTTCATTCCATACGGCAAATGCAAACATGCCTCTTAACTTTTTTACACACTCGGGTCCTTCCTCTTCATAAAGATGCAATATAACCTCTGTGTCGGAATGAGAACGGAATATATGACCTCGCTTTATGAGGTCTTTTTTTAAATCAGGAAAATTATAAATCTCGCCGTTGAAAACAATCCAGAGGGAACCGTCTTCATTGGACATGGGCTGATGGGCTGCTTGCGAGAGGTCTATAATACTCAATCTCCTGTGTCCCAGCCCAACACTGCCCTTTACATAAATTCCTTCATCGTCAGGTCCGCGATGGGCTATGGTTGAGGCCATCCTTTTCAGGAGGTTTTCATCAACCGGCTCGTTATGAAAATTTATTTTGCCGCAGATTCCGCACATACGCCTTCTATGACAGCCTCATATTCCTTGATAATCTTTGCCACTCTGAAATCTTCCGCGCATTTCTTTCCGGCCTCTCCCAATCTTTTTCTTAAAGCCTCATCCGTCAAAAGCCTTTTTATGGCTTCAGCAAGCGACTTCTCATCAGCAGGAGGAACCAGAAGGCCATTGACACCATCGGCAATTATTTCCTCAGGCCCTGTGGGGCAGCGTGCGGCAATAGAGGGAACTCCAAGCGCTAAAGCCTCCAAAAGGACATTGGGGAATCCCTCATAGAGCGATGACAGGACAAACACTGTGGAATGCAGCATATATCTATAGGGATTCTGCTGAAAACCAAGAAAATCCACTCTATCACTTATATTCAATTGTTTTGCCAGTTTTTTGAGAAACCCCTCTTCCTTGCCTTTCCCCATTATCACTATCCGGCATGCTATACCTTCTGACAAGACTATGCTGAATGCCTTTAAGAGATAGTCAAACCCCTTTTGTTGAGTCAATCTCCCTGCAGCGATAATTACAGGAATATCTTCTCTGAACCAGGGATGATTACAAT
>MGPS01000038.1:0-20427 GCA_001797495.1 Deltaproteobacteria bacterium GWC2_42_11 | reverse complement strand
TTGCGTTAACAATAATTCCATCTGCTTTGGGATAGAGAAACCTTATTGCTGTTTTCCTGACAAACTCAAGGAGTTTCCCTTCATAAGAAAATGAAAGTCCATACCTTTCGCTTACTATAGCACAGCATTTGGTTCTACTCATAATTTTTGCCATCAATACCACGAGGTTTGTATACCACATAAAACTGAGAACCACATCAGGTCTTTCTGCTTTTAACAGTCTGACAAAACGGGCGGTAAGAATAATCCATGTCAAACCCCAGAGCCGCCATCTTACTCCTTCTTTATTCTTGAGCGCTTTTATCTTTATGCATGAAGGCATATCAGACAAAAGCTCGCCCTCTCTCTTAAACAATACCAGATAGGGCTCGAACTTTGAGCGGTCTATAGATTTAAGTATGTGAAGCATAACCCTCTCAGCGCCGCCCCCACCAAGGGTGGGAATAAAGAAAAAGACCCGTTTCAACCCTTTTTCCCCCGCATACAAACAGGATAATCAAACAGATCCACATCTCTAAAACCATTTTCCACATACCAGTTGTAAACCTCCGGATAGGTATGCTTCCACTGATATTTAGGGGTGTACCAATCAAAGGTATCAAGCCACCTCCACTTCCATTTTGGCCAGTTTGCGGTGGGAAAAGCGAATTGCAGTGCAGGTCCAAGAAAAGGTATTTTATGGATGTAATACAATGGAATAGCAACAGCAGAAAGAATATAGACTGCTCTTAAAGGAAGTTTAACGGTAATTTTCCGCCATAGGTCGCTATATCTATGATAAATCCCTTTCTCGTATATGAATACTGCAAAATCACCTCCTTTTTTCAAAAAAGGCACAAGGCTTGCGAACGCTTTTTTCGTGTCAGGCGTATGATGAAGCACACCGATGGAGTACATGTGGTCAAACGATTCCTTCTTGAAAGGAGGCTCGAATATGTCCGCCTGCACTATGTGAACATTCGGTCTCTTTCCTATATTTTTATATGCTGCATCAACGGCAAAACTCAGGTCAAAACCGATAACTTCACCTCCCCATCGCGAAACAATTTCTGCAAACCTTCCTGCGCCTATCCCGGCATCAAGAAAAACCTTGCCTCTTACCTCTGTTTCTTTAAAGCCAGTCTTGTATTGAAAGGTCTCCTCTGACTCACGGGTGTTGTTCAAGATATCTATCTGGACATCACGAAACATATTCCATTCAAAGCTGAAGCTGTCTAGATATCTGTCCGTTTCAATAAATCTTGGAATAAAATCTTTGATGGGAAATGCCTTGCCGCAATTTTTGCAAAAAAGGCATCCCTCCTTAATTTCCAAGTCTTCCATTGCCGCCACCTTCAAATCAAACATACCGCCGCATTCCGGACATGCAAGAAAATCTAAAAGTCTTTTTTTCAAGTTTTCATTCCTCCCTTAAGAAATTGTTTTCATAAGATTAGATTTTTCTTGCATATACTTCAGTAAAAACAAATTGTCCTTTTTCCTGTAGGACCATGTGCATTAACCGCAAATACTTCTCAAAAAACTTTATAGGAGGATATTTACAATATTCTTGAGCAAATCTTAATTTTACACTTAAATATGGCAGCCAACTTCTTAGTCTTTCTATTGTAAAACCGTGTTTTTCAAGGATAACCCTTAAACTCTGTGGCGTGTAAAAAAAAGGGTGATGAATAGAATACATTGAAAAATGTTGCGGTTCGAGTAGGTGAAAAAAATTCAATAGTTGCATCATGATGTTTCCAAATTGACATGGCACTTCTATAACTAAATATCCGCCTTTTTTCAGAATTTGATTTAATTTACTCAAAAGTTTGTTAGGTAAGACGATATGTTCAAGGACATGATTCATGTGAATTATATCGCAAGTTGATTTGCCAAATTCTATATTCAATATATCCCCTTGTATCATTTCAATATTATATTTTTCTTTCGCAAGCAGACAAGCCATGCTAGAAGGTTCAACCCCCGTTGCAGTTATGCCAGCCTTTTTCGCTTCGTTAACAAACTCACCTGTTGCAGCACCAACATCCAAAAGTTCTATATTGCTTCTCTTGATAAGTTTCTTAATTTTCTGTATTCTACCCTTATAATGCATGAGTCTTTGATTTGCAACCCTTTCATAGTTCTCAGGAAGATCCTCAAAATAAGAGAATTTATATAATTCTCTATATTCTTCCAAGGATTTCATCGGATTCAACCATCTCAGACCACAGTGTTTACAGCGTAAGATGCAAATCTCATGGGGCAGACCTAGCAAATAGGCTGCTTTTTTATCAATCTTTGTATCTTCCGAATTGCAACCTGCGCACTGTTTTAATTCATCCATCAAACTACCTTAATTTTATCCTAAAATGTATTTTTCAAACCGCTCTGCTGAAATATCTTGGAAATTAAGTAAACTAAAAATCTATCTTTTAAACATCTCAATGATATCACGATAGGCGGCAGTATCTGTCTTTTCCGGAATAAAAAGCCCTCTAAGGTCACTCTTAACATATTTCATATAAAGCACAACTTCAACCACAAAGATAAAACCATAAGTCAAACTTGTGGCCATAGCAGCGCCATTTGCACCAAATTTAGGTATGAGCAAGAAATTTAAAACTAAGCTCACAATAGAACCAGATATTGCAATCAATGTAAGTTGAAAAAACCATCCTTTTTTAAGCCAAAGAGCAGTAATAACTTTTGGGATAACTAATATCACCATTCCTGGCAATAACAGCAGAAGAGATTCTGCAGCGGGAAGAAAAGGTTTGCCGCCATAAATGAGAATAATATACTTTGAAAAAAATGACATTATAAGAGCTGCTGCTAATGTTATGAACAGTATCTGTCTGCTTGCAATCTCGGTGAGTTTAATAGCCTCATCCATTGTTGCATGGGCGAGCCTTGGATAAAGTCCTATTTCAAGGGAGATGCTAAAAAATAACAAGATGTTTGCAATAGCATAAGATACAGAATAAAAACCTACCTCTGAAGGATTAGTATAGTAGTTAAGTATAAAAAAATTTACCTGAAAATTAATAAAAGTTGCTATAGAGCCAATATAAAGTTTACTGCCATCTTTTACCAAATATGAGACCAGTTTTTTATCGAAATAAATCCCTTTTGCCATCTTAAAAACTTTTATTAGCGCATATGTCCCGCCAAGAATTATTCCGCTAATACCCGCGATAATTGCTTCTAAAATGTTAAGTCTCGATACTGCAACAAATATCAGAATAAAAATAATATTAGAAAAATTCAGGAGTTGATTTGAGATATTGTATCCTTTTATGTCAATGTTGCCCCGAAGAATTGAGGAAAAATAGTAAAGTATAAAATAGAAAGGTACTGAGGATATCGCAATTATTAAATATTTTTGCTCTATATTTTTATAAAGTGATTCTCTGAATTGAATAAAAGTTAAGAAGAAGGCAATAATGGCTATTAGACTAAAGGCAAAAGAAAGCATGAAGGCACTTCCTGCAAATGCCCTTATGCTTTGCTCTTTTTTGCCAATATGGTAGATAATAACAGATTCAATTGCAGGGTTAAAAACTACAAAAAAAATGTATGGACAAAGCATTGCTACAGCCAATATCCCTCTGTTTTCAGGTCCGAGCATCCTAGCTACAATTATTCCTGCAATAGCTGCGCATAGAAAACCTGAAATCTGGAATATAAGTGTATAAAAACTTTCTTTTGCAAGGTTCATATAACTAACCTACATTACAGGATTGGTATAATCACTGCTGTATCCTTTGCACCTTATCCCGTGAGGTCTCACCATGAAAGTATTTATACCTGAAAAGACCATCCATCCCATGACAATCTGCGCACGGGGCAGCAGCGCTTCTATTTCTTAAGAAACTATTGTTCGCCCTTCCCTCTACATTCTTGCCAGGCCCGTAATCTGCCTTTCCCGCTTCCCACTGGTGGGGATTATGGCAGGTAGGGCATGTAATATTGCCTGCCTCACTCCTCTTTCCATCTTCTGTAAATAAAGGATAGTCGCCTCCAGCCCTGCCTTGTTTCTTCCTAACATCAGACGATGAGACTACTGTAACATTCTTTGGATGATTGAACTTAACAGGCTGTTTTGCCTCTCCTGCCTGACCATCAGCATGACAACTTCTGCACAAACGCTCCATAGAATCCTGCCCCTCCCCTTCTTTCCTTGCCCACAAAAGAAGGCTGCTCTCTGCATTATGGACATAGTGGCACTGCCCGCAAACGCCTGACTGGCTGACTGTCTGCTCTTTTATGTTTTTTGCGGATGGATTTGTAATATTCATATCATGGTCAGTGCCCTTTACATATTTTTTATCCTGATGACAGACAAGGCATATGGAAGAATTTGGCGCAGCATTTTGCCTCAAAAAACTATTAGTGCCATCCCCTTCTGCATCCTTACTTGCCCCCTTCTCGCTGTTTATATCTGCCGCATCCCATTGATGCGGATCATGACAGGTCATGCAGGTGAGTTTCCCATCTTTGTTATCTCGTCTGCCTTCTTTATTAAATAATGGGAAAGGCACATCTTCCATCCCCTTTTTAAGGGCTACCCCTGTTGGATGTGATGGCGAACCTATTTTTTTCTCTCTGGCAGGTCCTCCTTCTGAATGACAACTCTTGCATAAATCCTCTGCAATATTACTATCCTTACCTATTTCCCTTGCCCATAACTTAAATCCCTTGCCATTATGAGGCACATGACAGGCGCTGCATGCCCCTGAATCTTTAACTGTTGAACCCATGACATTCTTTTCATCAGATCCCGAATAATTCAGATTGTGTTTGGAAAAAAGAACAGGTCTCTTATCAACATGACAGTTTTTGCAAAGTCCTGAATCTGGACTATTTGGCATCCTTAAGAAACTATTGGTTCCATCCCCTTCAATCTCTGCCCCGCCCTTATTATCCGCTGATTTAGGATCCCACCTATGAGGGTCATGGCATGTAGTGCAGACAATATTACCTTTTATATTCTTCTCGCCCTTTTCATTAAAGAGGGGGAGTTTTTTAACAACTGGTTCAAGAAGGGAGCCTTTAAGTTTAGACATAAATTTACTGATCCAGCCTTCCTCCGCTGGTTGTATATCCAGATTCGCCAGCGAAACATTTACAGGATGGCTTACATCGCCCGTCTGTTTACCTTCAGCCACACCGCCTGCTTTATGACAAGATAGACAAAGATTGGATATAGCATCCCCTTTATGAACCATCTCTTTCCTAGCCCATAACTTTATAGGGTCTCCATTATGCGGAACATGGCAGCCGCCGCACACACCTGAAGAGAATGGGTCTGCGCCCATAGCATTTCTGGAATCTTTTGCTGTAAAACGGAGGTCATGTTTTGTATCATGCACTGTTACCCTGTCCCTGTGGCATTCACCGCAAAGAAGGCTTTCCTCAGACGCAGCAATCCTTAAGAAACTGTTAGTGCCAGCGCCTTCTATCCCCGGTCCGCCTTTATCAACAGCATTTTCAGGGTTCCACTGGTGAGGGTCATGGCATGTAAAGCATGTAACCAGCCCCTCACTGCCCTTGCCTGTCCTTGCGCCCTCTGCAGTAAAAAGGGGCAGTTTTGTATTAAGAGCAATACCCAGTTTCCTGACATCCGCACCCACAGGATGAGAATTATTAATGCCTATAACCTTCTTCTGTCCAATGCCGCCTTCATTATGACAGGAAAGACACATGCCATTTATCGGGTCAATGCCGGATTTTATCTCCTGCGCCCACATCCTTGGACCCTTGCCGTTATGAGGAACATGACAGCCGCCGCATACGCCGCCGCTCTTTAAAACATCCGCATTGCGAATACCCTTCAAATCCTTTGTCATAAGGGCTATGTCATGTTTGGTGTCCTTAATCTTAATCTTATCCTTATGACACTCAAAACACAAATCACTAAACGCATATATCTGCTTGCGGAGAAAACTCGTAGAGCCGTCGCCTTCCTCGTCTTTGCGGCTCGCACGGTTTGGGTTAGATGGATCCCATTGATGAACATTATGGCATGTATTGCAAAGCACATTGCCGTCATCCTTTTTGCCGGTCAATAGCCCGTTCTCATCAAAAAGAGGCAGGTCAGTAGATGCGCCAAGTTTTTTTATATTCACGCCAACAGGATGCGAATACGGACCTGATAGAATACTTTTCTTCTCTGCAACACTGCCTTTGCTGTGGCATGACAGACATAACCTCTCAAACGGGTCATTTCCCTCTTTCATTTCCCTTGCCCATAACTTCGGACCCTTGCCGCCATGTGCAAAATGGCATGAACCGCATGGTCCTGATTCCTTCGCAGGAATTCCCTTCGCATTCTTATCATCAGGAAACATAACAGCGATATTATGCTTTGTTATCTCAACCGTCTTCTTGTCCTCATGACAGATTTTGCAAAAGGATGCATTATCAGTGTTTGCCTTTACAAGGAGCCTTTTTGAGACAGCATTATGAACTGCATGACAACTCTGGCATATTATAGCGCCGTCTTTGCCAAGCATGCCTCCAATCTCAGCAACCTTTCCCTGTATATCTACCTTCTGGGATGTAATATTCACAGGGTGCGTGCCCTTCTTTATTGCCTCCTCACGGGTGCGCGTATAACGGTCTGCATGGCATTCACCGCAAAGATTAGAGTCTTCATTGCGCGCCCTCAGAAAACTGGTTTTGCCATCGCCTTCTATCCCCGGCCCGCCTTTGTCAGCAAGGTCCTGGGGATTCCACTGATGAGGGTCATGGCATGTAAAGCATGTAACCAGCCCCTCATTGCCCTTGCCTGTCCTCATGCCCTCTGCAGTAAAAAGGGGCAGTTTTGTATTAAGAGCAACACCTAGTTTTTTGACATCTTCGCCTATAGGATGAGAATTCTTGCCCACAGGTTTTTTCTGCGCAATGCCGTCTTCATTATGACAGGAAAGACACATGCCCTCTATAGGACTCCTGCCAAATTTTATCTCCTGAGCCCACATCTTTGGACCCTTGCCATTATGCGGAACATGACAGCCGCCGCATACACCAGCGCCCTTTAATACATTTTCCCCGCGAATGTCTTTCAAATCCTTTGACATAACAGCCATATCATGCTTGGTCTCTCTGACCTTTATCTTATCCTTATGACACTCTAGGCATAAATCACTAAAGACTTGAACAGGCTTGCGGAGAAAACTTGTAGAGCCGTCCCCTTCCTCGTCTTTACGGCTTGCACGGTTTGGATCAAGAGGATCCCACTGGTGAACATTATGGCATGTATTGCAAAGCACATTGCCTTCATCCTTCTTGCCAGTCAGCAATCCATTCTCATCAAAAAGAGGCAGGTCAGTAGATGCACCAAGTTTTTTTATATTCACGCCAACAGGATGCGAATACGGACCTGATAAAATAGTCTTCTTCTCTGCAACACTGCCTTTGCTGTGGCATGACAGACATAACCTTTCAAACGGGTCATTTCCCTCTTTCGTTTCCCTTGCCCACAACTTCGGACCCTTGCCGCTATGGGCAAAATGACATGCACCGCATGGTCCTGATTCCCTAGCAGGGATATCCTTTGCATTCTTATTCTCAGGAGACATAACAGCAATATTATGCTTTGTTATCTCAACCGTCTTCTTGTCCTCATGACATATCTTGCAAAAACCAGAATCACTGCTTGCCTTTCTTACAAGTATCTTGCCCCCTTTTTCAGCATAATGCGGCCTATGGCATGTCTGGCAGATGATTTTTCCATTTGTCCCTGTTTTGCTGCCAAGTTCAACCGCCTTCTTACTTATATCTATCTTATCAGAGAGAATATTAACAGGATGCGTGCTCCTTTGTGCTGCCTCTTCCCTGGTATGCGTATAACGGTCAGCATGGCAAAGACCACAGAGTTCAGAATTATCATTTTTTATAATCAATAGTTTCTTTTCAGGCGCCCCTTTGATTCTATGACAGGATTGGCAGATAACCCCTGCCCCTTCTTTAGTAGTGCCGATTCTTGCCCCGAGTTCTTCCAGTTCTTCAGTAGGCAGTTTTGCAATCTTGCCTGTTTTGAAAAATGGATGCATCCCTTCCTTAGGACCCATTGCCCTGTCAATATGACAGGCAAGGCATATCGCAGAATTCTCTGTTGGCTCTCTTAAAAACAAGGTCTTTGTTTTATCACCCATGTCATCCCAACTCCTGCCGTGGGCGCTGTGGCATGTGCCGCAGTATATCTCTCCCTTTAGATTAAGAGGAAACACCTGTTTGCCCTCTCTTGTTGCAGGTATCTTGATTTTATCGCTTGGCTTGACATAAACAGGGTGCCTGTGCTTCTCGCTGTCAAATGCAAACCTTGAGTCATTTACATAGCCGTCATGGCAGGTAAAACACATCCTCTCTGTAGAGACTACGCCCTGCCTGCCCCTAATCATTACAGGCGTCTGTGGAATTTCCACAAGCGGAGTTACATCCTTCCGCCTGAGTTCTTCCAGCCATTCTATATGGCATACAGCACACTCTCTTTGAGAGGCAATATCACGGGCAAGGGAAGAAGAAGTGAGAAGTGAGAAGTGAAAAGTGAAAAGTGAAAAAAAGAGTAATAGTATAAAAAATAGATTGTTAGTTTTTTTTAAATTTGAACCCCTGCTTAAAATCTGCAGGGGCAGGCTTTGAACTTTGCACTTTGAACTTTTCACTTTATCTTATATACCCCAACCTTATTCTCAAGCACTTCAACAACATATAATCTGTTATTGCTGTCAATAAACACTGAGGCAGGCGATGTAAATCTTCTGATTTTTTTGCTTCCGTCCCCAAGGACATACTGAAAATCCGCCTGATCATCAAACACCTGTATAACATCCATATAACTGTCAGTTACATAAACCCTCCCTTTTTTATCAACTGCCACACCCTTTGGCCTGAACATCTCTCCCGGCAAAAGGCCCCATGAACCTATTTGTCTTATAAATTTTCCGGTATCTGAATTAAACACCTGAACCCTTGTATTAAGGACATCCACAACATAAAGCATTCTTTTGTCAGGACTGAATGCCAATGTCGCAGGGTATCTGAAAGAACCGTCCCCTTCACCGCGGCTGCCCCACTCTCCGATATATTTGCCTGTTACTGTATAAACTACTATCCTGTGGTTGGCATTATCTGTAATGTATGCATAACCCTTAGCATCATCTATTGCTATATCAACAGGGTCTGGCTTTACCATCTCTTCCTTTTTTTGAATATTAAAGTCCCTTAAAAACTGCCCCCTGCTGTCAAAGACCACTATTCGGGCATTTTGAGAATCACAGACATATATATTATCGCTGCCATCTATGCCAATGCCGACAGGCGTATCAAATGCGCTCCCATTACTCCCCTCTCTGCCGAATTGAGATAAGAACTTGCCGTTATAATCAAATACCTTAACCTTGTTATGGGTGCCGTCAAGGACATAGATGCGCTGATTTTTGCCGACAACAACATCGGTTGGAAGAGAAAACGGGTTAGACGGCGAGATTATATCAAAGGTGTGTTCAACTGCCTCTAAATGGAATTCTGCTGCCCCTGCTCTGAAAGGCTGGGCAAGGACAGCAGATAAAATGAGAAAGACTGCATATAAGATTCGCATAATGACATAGTTCACTTCTTTGTTGGTGGACCTGCGAATGGTGCATCTTCAGCAGGAGATGTTGAGTATTTTTGCAGCCACCAGAGTCTTGGGTCAGTAAGCCCTTCTGTCTTTACCTTATCTTCCTCTTTCCCAAGGAGTTCCTTTGCCTTTTCAGGCGTTATGTTTATATCCTTGAATACCCCCGGCATATAGAATTCCTTATATTTCTGCGTTATGCTTACAACATTCAAACCTGTCAAATCATTAATCCTCTGCTCTGAAAAACCAAGTTGCTCAAATGGCATAAAACTATCTTCTGTCCTGTGGCACCTTGTGCAGAACCTTCCCTTTGCCCCGACATTTTTGTGGAATTTACCCTTTACCTTTGCCTGATCAGCGGGCTTAAGTTTGCCTCTTATCCTTATAAACTCCTTCGCCTCCAAAGTATCTTCAGGCACCTCAAGCATTTTCCCATTAACAAATATTGTTATCTTTGAATAGTAATCATCGGTTTCTGCAAGCGCGCCTGTCATTGGATTATAGGCAATGCCAAACGGCTCGCCTTTGGGCTGAATTCCGGAATAATTTGCCCATTTCAATGCCATGTTTTCCTCAGGTACGCCGTCTGCATGACATGTCATGCAGCCGAGGAATTGTGTGTGCATATTTAAGAGAGACCTTACCATCTTCTGTTTTTTATGCGGATAGTTTCCATGACAGTAAAAACAAACAGGCTGTTTGCCTTCATCTGTAGGGTCTTTTAAAAGATTATGAAAATGCGCCTTCTTGTCAAATATGATTTCTTCTTTAAGTTCCTTTAAAAGGATGGATGTCTCTTCCTCATCTCCTTTTGATGCATAGGCATTTGCCTTATCCTCAGCCCCCATGCCTGCTGTCTTGGCTACAAACCAATCAGTCAAAGGAAAAGAAAGATGACTGTTGTGATTAAAATATCCATAAAAATGATTTATCATTATAGTGCCGGTTATATAGAGGAAAAAGGTCAGGAGCACAAGTTCAGGGACAGCCAAGATAAGCCAGTAGCGTCTGCTCTTGGGTTTATAGTTTATATTTAAAAAGGTATACAGTTTTTCCTTGAAAGAAACCTTTTTCCTGGCGCCGTCGTGTATAATATTAGGCGCACTCATATTATCTTTCATTAATAGATTATTCTTGTCTTGCCCCATCATTTTTTCATATTCCAAGAGGTGTTCCTCTTTAAGCAGTTCTGCTGGACAAGTGCCGGTCAACCATGTCCATCTTATAGGGAATACATCAGGGTTGTAATGCACAATATACCAGTGCCAGATTGTAAGGACAATAGTAGCAAGAAGCACCTCGTCACTGTGCCCAATCTTAACAACTGTAAAAAGCCAATCAGCAGGGAGATGTCCTATTATTGGGATTTTGAACTCAAAGACATATTCTTTAAACCACATAATCACACCTGCAGGACCTACAATCGGAATGCCCCAGAAAACTGCCATGTATCCAAATTTTCCGAAATAATCAAATTTCCTTTTTGGCGATTTATGGTCAGCACGGAAGAACCAGTATTTAATATCCTGGATGAGGTCATCAAGGTCTTTTTTATCAGGTATCATGTAGAAGAAGGCAAACATATCCCAGAAATCGCAGACGCCTTTAGATTGTCTAACCATTCTACAGTGTTTGATAAAACCGTATGGAAGGTATATCAATGCATGAAAGAGGAATGTCCCAAAAAATATCGCACCTGCCACCCTGTGTATGATTCTGGTAATAGGCACTCCTCCAAGTGTATGATTAAACAATTCAGCCCACGGGGCAGCAGCAAATTTTATTGGGAACCCGCTCAACGCCAAAATAAGAAGCGTTGAAAATATCAAGATGTGTTGGATCCTCTGCGCTAATGTAAGTCTTGGGAGTTCTTTTCTTTCCTTCATTGGAAGGTGGTTTTCTCTTTTAAAAAGCATATTTTTTATCCTCCATAATCATAAGTGAATTTATTTATTTAGTGGCTGCCAAAATGCCCTTTACCCCGTATCACATCCCACATCCTTCTATGGTGATCCAATGTAATAAGGGAAATTAACGCAAAAAAAGCGCCTGATGTGAGCCAGAAAAAGAAGTTTTCTACATAATATTCTATAGGGTGGTTCTCATGAGGGTTGTAATGCACCTCATCTATCTTGCTGAAATTCTTTCCTGCCCCTTCATGGCACCTTGCGCAAACCTTATGCCTGTTATCAGGGTGGGTTGTTGATTTAGGATCTTTAGCGCTCCTTATATCATGGACGCTTAAAAAGTAGTTCTTATTGTCAGCATGGCAGCTCAGACAGTTAGCAGGTTTTTCCCATCCCAGTTTCATAAATGAGCCGTGAAAACTCCTAAGGTATGACTCTCCTGCTGAGATGAATTTTTCCCCAAGGTGCTTTCCTTCTTCTTTTGCAACCCTTTCATGCCTTTCAAGAAACTCTTTGCTCCCATGGCATATAAGGCATAACTGCACAACCTCTCTTGGAGACCTCTTTACATTCAAAATCCTTCTTGCTGTATGAAGGTATCTATGCTCTACAAATTCGCGCTTCTGATGGCACACATCGCATCTGTCAGCAAGATCAGTCGGTATCTTCTCAGAACGCGGGTCATCATCAGGGTTTGCATACGTTGCAGGGATATACAAGGGGTTCGTATGGCAGAATGTGCAGTATGGCTTATTCTTATCTGTTTTGGTTGCAGGCACCTTTTCCCTGCCATGAACGCTCTTCATATAGACATCGTAGATATTTTGATGGTCAAAATCCTTTTTTGTCGCAGGGTTTTGGATGCTGTGGCATCTGGAATTGCATGTAACTCCTTCCTTCACAGGGTCATGCGGCAATTTCTCAATATAACTATGGCAGTCTCTGCATTTTACCCTGCTATGCACAGTTTTTGAAAATATCGGCTCATTGATATAATAGTATCTCCTCTCGCCCTCCTCTGTTATCCTGCCCATCTTGATATACTTATGACACATGAGGCAGTTCTCGTCATCAGCCGCATCAGCCGTTTTCACCCCATACTGAAAGACTAGAGCAATTACAAACAATATATATACAAACCTTTTCACTTTCAACCTCCTGAATTTAGGATTTTGATATTATTCTTGTTGTTCCGGCTCATGGCACATCGTGCATATAACCATATTGCCTTCGCTGCCAACGCGCAGCCTTTTATATCCATCAGCGCCTGCATCAGCCACACTATTCCTCTGAATCCCCTTCTCATGGGGGTTATGGCATGTGCCGCAGAATATCCTTCCTGTATCAGTGTCAAGGGGCAGGACTGCCTTATCCTCAGACCGTTTCATCTTCTTAAATATGCCAAAAGACGGAACCACCAGATGTGATTTTATATCCGTTATCTGTTTGAATGTCTGCCACATAGGGTGCTTACTAACTGGGTGGCATCCTGTACAGAGGGCAGCAAGGTCTCCCTCTGCCCTGAATGTAACATCGCCTATGCCCCTCACCCTCTTTCTATCAGGCATCACCTTATGGCAAAATGTGCAAACATTCTCCACCATGTAGCCCTCATCATTAATCTGGTCGTGGGGGTTTAATCTCTCATATTGTCTTGCCTCATGGCATCTGTAGCACATAGATGTCCTTGTCATGTAAGGTCCGCCTCTAAAAAACCTGGGGTTATCCATTTTCCGCTTATATTCTTCCTCAAGGCATTGATATGTTAATTCATGACAGACAATGCATGTCATTTTGCCTTCTTTGTCTCCCCTGTAAAGCGCCTTTTTAAATTCCTCAGACATGACACCCAATTTCTCATCTGATGGAATCATGCCTGTTGCATGGATATATGCATGCGCAGACACAACATCATGACAGGAGTTGCAAAGTTTATTTATATCGCCATCATATTTAAACTTTGGATTCTTGCCTTTTTCTGCCCATCCTTCTTCATGGCATTTGTAGCAAAAACCGGACTTCCAGTGAGGATCTGGATATTCTTCATCCGCATCAGCAGCAGCGCCTGCTGATAGAAAAACAGCCATAAATATTATCCCCCACCAGAACATCCTACCCTTTAACAAGGGCATATAAGATGCCCTCTGTAGTTGCAATAAAAATAGCATTACTGATAATAGCAGGAGACGAATGAATTCCGCCATTAACCTTATACCTCCATGTCATCCGCTTTCCCATTAAATCAAAGGCATAGAAATACCCTCTATCAGTCCCAACATAACAATAACGATTCCTCACAATGGAAACAGAGGAATTTATCCCGCCCTCAACATGATAAGATGATGTAACCTTGCCGGCTGTATCCAAGGTATATAATGTGCCGCCTTTTGTTCCTATATAAATAGTGTCTTTTAACCTGACTGGAGATGCATATATCCATTCATCCAATGTGGACTTCCAGATAACACTCCCTTTCTTGCAGTCAAGGGCATAGAGATTGCGGTCATAAGAGCCTATATAAATGGTCTCTTCATTCACATACGGCGATGAATATACAGCCGAACCTGCACGGAACGACCATATCTTACTTCCTTTCTGAATATCCAGGGCATAGACTGTGCCATTCTTCTCTGCTATAAAAACCATGCTGTTGCATCCGATTGCCGGCGATGAATAGATGCCGCTGTAATTAGGGTATTCAGATGACCTGAAAACCCAGAGCATCTTGCCTGAATCAGCATTAAGCGCATAAAACTCCAGATTCTTTAAACCAATGTAAACAATGCCGTTAAAAACCACTGGAGATGAAACAACAGGCGCATTTATAAGATATTTCCATACCAGTCTGCCGTCTGCAGCATTGACTGCATATATATTCCCATACTTAGAGCCAAAATATACCTTGCCCCCATAAACAGCAGGGGTTGATGTAATCGGACCATCTGCCTTGAATTTCCATAAAGATATCCCTGTCTTGGCTTCAATAGCATAGAGATAGCCGTCATTATTCCCTATAAAAACCCGACCTTCAGATACAACAGGAGAGGAATAAAATGCATCTCCTGCCTTAAATTTCCACCCTTCCCTCAAAGGAGGCGCAAGGTCTATATCAATATATGAACTATGCTGCGGGTCTTTTAAAAACATAGGCCAGTCATCAGCATAGGCAGTCTGACCGGCATTAATAATCGCAGTAAAAATAATGATAAAAAGTAACGTCATATCATTGCACAGTTTCAACCTGCGGATGACACAGCACGCAGAGGTCTCTTGCAGGTGAAAGCACCAGTGTCATAGCATAATCGCTTCCATGCAGTTCATGGCATGTGAGACATGTTACAATGCTTTTTCCATCCCTTTTATCTATTATGCCAGGTCCTGTAGGGTGTCCGAATTTCTCATGCTCCTTGTGGCAGCCGGTGCATAGCATTATCGGCGCATTAGCAATATTAGTAAGAAGATACGGCTGGGATGAAACATGGGAGGCATGGCATATAGTGCATCTGCCGCCCTCAACCTTTGCCGGATGATGCGACATTGTTGCTCCCTCTTTTTTCTTGATTTCCTTATGACAGTCAATACAGAATTCCCTTTCTCTCCCTTTTACCAGCCCCTTCACATTAGATGCATGGGGGGTATGGCATCCCAGACAGTCGCCTTTAGTAATCAGGGGATGGGCAGCACCTTTTTTAAAGTCCTCTTCGCTCTTCTTATGGCATGAATAACACAGGGAAGCGCCCTTGGCCTTAGCCTGAAATGGATTAGAGGATGCCGTATCATGACATGCATCGCATTTTTTCTGCATAAAGAATGGATGGCCATATGCCTTAATAAGCGTGCTCTTATTTGAGGCATGCGGGTCATGACATAAAGAACACCTGACCTTTTCCATTTCAAAGGAAGAATGCGACTTCTTTACAGCAGGGTTTCCTGCAGGGTGGCACCCGTTGCAGAGGTCCTGCTCTTTTTTTACAAGGAATCCCTTTTCATTTGAGGCATGCGGGTTATGGCATACCAGACATTTGCCCTCTCTAAACAATGAATGGCTGAAATTCATGCCCTCCTTCATCATATCTCCATGACATGAAAAACACAGTTCTTTTTCTTGTCTTATCATCATAGATTTATGTTCTGAGGCATGGGGATCATGGCATGCCGTGCATTCGCCGTTTCTAACAGGGGTATGGACATTTTCTGAAGGCAATTTTTCGTATTTGTTCTCATGACATAAATAACACAGGGTTTCTTTCTTTTTTATAACCAACTTTGCGAATTTTGAGGTATGAGGGTTATGGCACCCTATACATTCCCCTTTTTTAACAGGCGTATGGACATACGGCAGATTAAATTTGCCTTTCATATCGCTATGGCATTTGATGCACAGTTCAACGCCTGTGATTTTCACATCTATCTTTCCATAGGCAATATCTGCAGCAATTATCCCTGATAGAAGAAATAATAAAAAAAACCTCAATCTCATTTTTATCCTCCTGA
The DNA here is from genome assembly GCA_001797495.1 of Deltaproteobacteria bacterium GWC2_42_11. Classification (GTDB taxonomy): domain Bacteria; phylum Desulfobacterota; class GWC2-55-46; order UBA9637; family GWC2-42-11; genus GWC2-42-11. The sequence goes on along the minus strand of MGPS01000038.1, from coordinate 4,419 downwards.
GTCCCTTTTATCGCAAGCGGGAAACTTAATTATTTTAATGACACTCTCCGCAAACCTTATCTGTAAATGGTTTGTGCTGCACAGGATGGAAAAGTCCTGCAGCGCTAGAGGCATGAGGCTCATGACAGCCTATGCAGTTGGAGCCCTCTACAGAAAACTTTGCATGCTTTGCCTGCATCTTCTCGTCCTGCAATTTGTGGCAGTCAATGCAAAGGCCGTATGCGCTTGAAACAAGAAGGCTCTTTTGTTCAGACAGATGCGGTTTATGGCATACAGTGCACTTGCCGTCTTTAATAGGCTTATGAATAGTAGCGCCTGTCTGTTTAACAAGTTTTGAGAGGTCTCCATGACATTTAAGACAGAGGTCTACCTCTATTGTTCTCAACAGACCTTTTATCCTGCCTCCATGAGGGCTGTGGCATTTGCTGCAATCTACCTCTGCCGGACCATGGATACTCTGTGCTGCCTTGTTTTCCATTGTCTTTTCATGGCAGTTTGTGCAAATAGCAGTGCCCTTTTTAACAAGAAGCCCCCTGATACTGCTTGCATGTGTCTCATGACATTTTGCGCACTCCATCTTTTTAAACGGCTCGTGCGGAAATTCGATGCCTTTTAGCCTTCCAAAGAGCGTATTATGGCAGACACTGCACATCTCATTATAAGGTTTGTGCAATAGTTTTGCCTCATCTGACCCATGTGATGGATGGCATGCTTCACACCTTCCATCAAAAACAGGGTTATGAACAAACTGTCTGGCAAATGCCTTTTCCTGCTCTTTATGACAGGCATAGCAGAGTTCTTTCCCCGGCTTCTTTAAAAGTTTTACCAATGCTGAACCATGTGAATCATGGCACTTTGCACACTCCCCTTTTGCAAAAGGCGAGTGGACAACCTTTTTAGTCAAGGTGTCCATAGCCTTTTCATGGCATCCCTTGCATAAGTCTTCAACCTTTGTCTTTAAAACAGCCTTGTTAGGAGACGCGTGAGGTTCATGACATGATGAGCAGTTGCCCTTTGCAGCAGGCTCATGGGCAACTGTTTTTTCTACAGCATCTTTTATTGGTTTATGGCAGGAAAGACATAGTTCCCTTTCATTCTTTATTAAGACCATCTTGTGGTCTGATGCATGGGGGCTGTGGCAGGCAGTGCATTTCCCATCCTTTGACAACGGCTTATGGATTATCCCTTTCTGATATTTTTTTTGCTGCTCAGAGTGGCATGTGTAACAAAACGAAGGACCTTCTGACTTTGTCTTAAACGGCTGAGGCGATGTCGGTTCATTATGGCACTTGTCGCAGTTGACCCCTATTAAAACAGAATGGCTTACCTCTCTCATGCCCTTATCATTGGAAGAGGAATGCGGGGCATGACAGGCAGCGCAATCTGTATCCTGTAAGGAATAGTTATAATGGATCTTTGTCAGTTTTTCATCCTTTGGGTTATGGCAGTCATGGCACAGTGGTTTTATGCCCTTTGTAAGTATATCCTTATAATCTGATGCATGCGCATTGTGGCAAATAAGACAGGATTCTTTAGCAGGCTGGTGGACAAACTTTCTTGAAAAAGACCCTTCCTTATGGCAGTTGAAACAAAGTTGATTGCCTGCAGATTTCAAAAATGCCTTTTCATCAGAGGCATGGGGATTATGACACGAGGAGCAGTTTTTTGCCACAGGCGAATGGACATGCGCCTTTTTAAAAGCCTGCTTCTGCTTTTCATGGCAGCCGTAACATAGATCAGGCTCATCCTTTTTAAAGACCTTTGCGCCCCTTATGCCATGCGGTCTGTGGCATACTACGCATTTTTCATCAACAATTGGCAGATGTGTAAACTTTTTGACATATTCCTTTTTTTTGTTGGCATGGCAACCTTCATCTAAACAGCCCTTTTTAACAAATCTGCCTGTAGTCTGCGGCGGCACACAAGATGAAAGAATAAAAATGAGCAGGCCAATAGATATGCAGCCTAATAACACCCTTTTAACCATAATACCGTCTCCTTATATTGCTGGAAATTTCTTGATAACCTTGACATTATTGCCGTCTAATCGTCTCCGTGATGCCCTCCTGTTTCCCCTTTCTCTTTTGACTTTCTATCTACTTCTTCCATATAGTATCTGGTGAGCAAATCTATATTTACCCCATATATCCTTATAGGATAAACCTCGCGCAGTTGTTTTACCCACTCCTTCATCTCTTTAGATACCTTTTCCCTCCATAACACATTTTTTATCTCATTGCTTACAGACTCAAACGGTTTTGGCATTCCGCTTTGTTTTTCCTCTACCTTTACAATAAAGGATACTTTTTCTTCCAGCCGAACCATGCCCATCTCTCCTGTTTGCAGGGAAAAGATGAGCCCATTCAATTTTGTGTCAGCCTCTCCTTCATTTATCCATCCTGAATCGCCGCCCATCTCAGCAGAGAGTATATCCTCAGATTCTTTCCTTGCTATGGCAGCAAATTCCTCGCCGGATTTGAGTCTCTCAAAGACCTCTTTTGCCTTATCCTCGCTGCTGAGCATAATAACACTAATCCTGGCGGAATCAGGTATGCTGTACCTTTTGACATTGGCATTATAATGCCCTTTTGCCTCTTCATCTGTAATATTTATAGGGTCAGCAATAAACTTTCTTATTGCCATGCCCAGCACATAGTCTTTGGTAAGCATTTCTGCCTTTTTCTTGATATGCGGCATTGAGGCATAACCCCTTGCTGCTGCCTCCTTCCTGGCAACTTCCAGAAACACCTTATCCTCTAATGCATGAGTTATCTTTCTCATGGCATATTCTGCAGGTGCATTTGATAAAAATGTCTTGTCTAGGGTATTTTTAAAATCCTTTATCTTTAGTTCCCAGCCTTCAAAACTGGCAATAACATCGTCCCCTTTGTCATCATCAGCAATGAATTTCTTAATATTCTCATCAACGAGGATATTGTATCTTATCTCTGCCTTCCATTTTATCTTTAGTTCCTCAAAAAAGGCATCCTTTCTGTTTTGCCTTGCCCTTCTTGAAAGCACACCTTTTAAATGCCTCTCCATTTCTTTTGTTAACGGAGATATTTCTTTATCCTTCTTTCTTGCAGTAACCTTTACAAGAGCCCATCCATCATCCATCTGCATAGGGCCCCTTACCTCATCCACAGCCATATCATAAATTATATCCGCTATCTGCCATGGAAATCTGCTCCATTTGAATTCAGGCAATCTGCCCCCCTTTAATGCATAAGGGTTTATAGAAACCTCTCTGGCAATGGCGCTGAAATCTTCTCCATTTTTTATCCTCTCAAGGACTTTATCTATCTGTGCCATGGTATATGTAGTTATAGTCCTGACCTCAAATGCCTCACCCATCTTTGAATACGCCTCTTTAATCTCATCATCAGTCACCTTGACCTTTGCCCCTATCTCGTTTTTATATAATTCCTCTGTTGCCTCTTTAACCACAACCTTATTCGCCATCTCCTTCAAAAGTTCATCCTTGTCAAACTCTGCCCTTAATCCTTCTGCAATCACCAGATGTTTATCTATGGTCTTTTCTAAAAAGTCTCTGACAGCGCCCTCGCCAGCCATCATAAGTTCATGCCCGCCATGTGTTGTCTTAAAGGTCTCCTCAATATCCTCAATGGTTATGGCTAACGGCATGTCTGCTCCCACTGTTGCCAGTGGTCTATACTTTAACTCCTCATATGTATAACTGCACCCGCTGATGAAAAGCAGAATAACTAATAATAAATACCTTTTCATATCATCTCCTCTTTTTTCATTTTTCACCTGAATTAAAATTTAAATCCCCCTCACCTTTGTCTTCTCCCCATGGGGGAGAGGTAGCCGCAGGCTTTATGCCTGCGCAAACGCACCCATAAAGGGTGCGGCTACCTTGCATTTTGCATTTTTAATTCTTATCATAATGTCCCCACCATCTCCTTTATTGCATTTGCCACTAACGGCACCATTGATTTTACTATGCCAAACTCTAAAACTATTTGAGTATCCTTGCCCCTCTTGAAACTATGACATGTCCAGATAATACTTCCATCCTCTCCTTCCCTTGCAGAAAGCATCCTTGCATACAATTCCACCTCAGGCAAGGTGGTTTCACTCTTCAAGCCCTCATTATAGGTTTCTACCGAACCTATAATAATGGCATCAACCTTTAGTTCCTTGCCCAGTTTTTTAATGCCTTCATAGTTGACCCCTCCATAAACCCATATGTTTCCTTCTATGACCTTCTCATCTGCCTCGCCCAACTCCACAACATCATATATGCCTGCCTTAAAGAGTTCTGTCACAAACACATTAGTAACAATCTTGGCTGATCCTGCCCTTTCAGTAAGGTTTTCAAAAGGCATTACTGCTACCCTTAACGGCGGACCTCCTTTCAATTCATCCTTTTTAAAGTAATCAACAACAGATGTT
>MGPS01000037.1 GCA_001797495.1 Deltaproteobacteria bacterium GWC2_42_11 | reverse complement strand
AGATGTTGACGGATTTCATCCGTTTAATATGGGAAGGCTCTTTATAGGAAAACCGATTCTGCAGCCGTGCACACCGCTTGGTATAATGAAACTCCTTGAGCATGAAGGGATTGATGTTAAAGGGAAACATGCTGTTGTAACAGGAAGGAGTAATATAGTTGGCAAGCCTGCTGCCATAATGCTCCTGCAGAGAAATGCAACTGTTACTATATGCCATTCAAAAACAAAAGACCTGCCGCATATAACAAGACAGGCAGACATACTCATTGCTGCTGTTGGAAAACCAAAGATGGTAAAAGGGGATTGGATAAAACAGGGAGCAGTTGTTATAGATGTTGGTGTAAACAGACTTGAAAACGGGACACTTGTGGGCGATGTTGATTTTGAAGAGGCGAAGGCAGTATCTTCAGCAATTACACCTATGCCGGGCGGTGTAGGTCCTATGACAATAGCTATGCTCCTGAATAACACAATTGATGCGGCAAAAAGACAACAGCAGAAAGGTATTTTCAAGGGATTAAAATGATAATAACCAGGAAAAAGAACTTTAATAAGATACTTGAATATCTTGAAGGAAAAACGACAGTATTTTTATTTGGCTGCAATGCATGTGCTGAGCAGTGCGAGACAGGCGGTGAGAATGAAGTGAAAGAGATGACCAATCTTCTCGAGAAAAGGGGCAAGAAGATTACAGGCTTTTCAATACCTGATGAAACCTGCTATACAATGCTTATAAAAAAGACATTCAGAGAAAATCGTGATGACATTACGGCTGCAGACGCCCTGTTAGTGATGGCTTGCGGTGCAGGGGTAAAGGCTGTTGCAGATATTGCTGGCGATGAAAAACCTGTGTTTCCTGCACTTGATACACTATATCTGGCAAATGTGGCAAGATACGGACACTTTTCCGAAGGGTGTGCCATGTGCGGTGAATGCCTTCTTGGCGAGACAGGGGGTATATGCCCTCATACAGACTGTCCAAAGGGGCTGTTGAACGGTCCTTGCGGAGGGGTTGTTAATGGGAAATGTGAGGTAAATATCCAAAATGAATGTGCATGGATAAGGATTTATACGCGTCTTAAAAAACAGGGAAGGCTTGAGGTCTTGAAAAGGATCACACCGCCAAAAGACTATTCTGTTCAGATAAAACCCAGAAATACAATCATTGAATCAAGGAAGAAAACTCAATAATGCTTACATTAAGGGATGCGCTAACATCAAACAGGTTTGTAATAACTGCTGAAATCTGCCCGCCAAAGGGTACTGATACAACTGCCTTTATTAAGAATGCACAACTCCTGAAAAACAGGATTGCAGCAGCAAATGTTACAGATAACCAGCGCGCAGTCATGAGGCTGTCTTCTCTGGCATGCTCAGTGCTGCTTTTGAAAGAGGGGATTGACCCTGTGTTCCAGATGACATGCAGGGACAGGAACAGGATTGCACTACAGTCAGATATACTCGGTGCATGGACACTTGGCATAAGTAACATCCTTGCCTTATCAGGAGACCATGTGTCTTTCGGGGACCACCGTGAGGCAAAACCTGTGTTTGACCTCGATTCTGTTCAACTGGTTCAGACTATATCAAAACTTAACAATGCACGGAATATGAATGATACATCATTAAACAGCGGAACAGATTTTTTAATAGGGGCAGTTGTTGCGCCTGAGGCAAATCCGCTGGAACCAGAGATGATAAAGTTTGAGAAAAAGGTGTTGGCAGGCGCAAGGTTTTTTCAGACACAGGCATTCTATGATATGGAAAACTTCAAAAGGTTTTATGAATACGCAAAAAGATTTGATGTAAAGATACTTGCCGGCATTCTCCTTTTAAAATCTGCAAAGATGGCTCATTTTTTAAACAAGAATGTACCGGGTGTAACAGTACCCACCAACATCATAGAGGAACTGGAATCAGCACCAGACCAACTTGAAAAAGGCATTGAAATAGCAGCAAGACAGATAAGGGAATTAAAGACATTTTGTGATGGTGCGCACATAATGGCAATAGGGCAGGAAGAAAATGTACCGAAAATAATAGAATCTGCAAATTGATGGAACTTAAAAAAACCCCTTTAAATCAAATCCACAAAGACCTCGGCGCGAGGATGGTGCCGTTTGCAGGCTGGGAGATGCCTGTTCAATATACAGGTGTGATTGACGAACATACAACTGTCAGGGCAAAGGTTGGTTTATTTGATGTAAGCCACATGGGAGAGATTTTTATTGCAGGGCAAAAGGCGCTTGACGCAGTTCAGATGCTTACAACAAATGATGCCTCAAAACTAACAGATGGGCAGGTGCAGTATACATTACTCTGTTACCATAACGGCGGCATTGTGGACGATGTTACGCTTTACAGATTTAATGCACAAAGGTTTATGCTCTGCGTAAATGCATCAAATACTGAAAAGGATTTTGAGTGGATTAAATCCAATGCAGGCAATATCGCTAAAGTAGAGAATCTAAGTGAAGAGTTTGCACAGATTGCGATACAGGGACCATTATCTGCTAATTGCCTTCAAGATTTGTGCAAGGATGTTGACTTATCTTCCATAGGGTATTACCACTTTAAAACAGGTTTGATTGAAGGGATGGATGCAGTAATTTCAAGGACAGGCTATACAGGCGAAGATGGTTTTGAGATATATATCCCACCTGAAATGGCTCTCCCTGTATGGAATAAAATCCTTGACCTTGGAAAACCGTATGGTATAAAACCAATTGGGCTGGGTGCAAGGGATACTCTCAGACTTGAGATGGGCTATCTATTATACGGAAATGAACTCTCAAAAGACACAACACCATTAGAGGCAGGACTTGAGAGGTTTATCGACCTCAAAAAAAATGATTTTATAGGAAAAAAATCTCTTGAATACCAGATAAAAACTGGTATAAAAAAGAGACTTATCGGGTTTGAGATGATTGAACATGGTATCGGGCGAAGCAATAACAGGATACTTGCTGGAGATAAGTGTATAGGTAATGTAACAAGTGGGACAATGTCACCATCTCTTGGCAGACCTATTGGTATGGGTTATGTTGAATCAGATTTTAGCAATGCAGGGAGAGAGATTGGAGTAGAGATAAGAAACAGAATTGTAAAGGGAAGAATAGTAAAAAAGAGATTTTATCCAGGTGGAAGCACCTGTAAATAACCTAATAAAAGTCAGGAGGAATGGTATCTATGGATTTTCCAAAAGAACTAAGGTATTCAAAAGAACACGAATGGGCCAAGATAGAAGGCAGCATCGTGACAGTCGGTATTACTGATTATGCTCAGGACTCACTGGGTGATGTAGTCTATGTTGAACTCCCATCAGAAGGCAGTACTGTTACAAAGGAGGAGACATTCGGGGTCGTTGAATCGGTTAAGGCAGTATCTGACCTGTATTCACCAGTCAGCGGGAAGGTAATAGAGGTAAACGACGCACTGGTGGACAGCCCTGAAGTTATAAACGATGACCCGTATGGCGATGCATGGATGATCAAGGTAGAGATAATAAGCCCTGCAGAGATTGAAGAACTTCTGGCAGCAGATGAATACAAGCAGTTTGTTGAAGAAGAAAAATAGGTCGTTTCAAAAAGCAAGTTTCAAGATTTAAGTATTTACTTGTAACTTGCAACTTATAACTTGTAACTATCATGTCATATATCCCTCATACCGAAGATGATGTAAAAAAGATGCTGGATGTCATTGATATAAAAACCGTAAATGACCTCTTCAAAGCAGTACCTCCTGACATAAGGCTTAAAAAGCCATTAAACCTGCCGGAGCCGCTCTCTGAACAGGAGGTTCAAAGCGAACTTGCAAATATAAGCCGTAAGAATGCAACAGTTGAGGACTATATATCATTTATTGGCGGCGGTGCATATAATCACTATATCCCGAGTATTGTAAACCATATCATCCTCCGCTCTGAGTTTTATACAGCATACACACCATATCAGCCTGAAATAAGTCAGGGGACACTACAGGCAATATTTGAATATCAAACCCTTATATGCCAGTTGACAGGCATGGATATCGCCAATGCCTCAATGTATGACGGTGCATCAGCAGCAGCCGAAGCAGTTTTAATGGCAAAGAGGATAAATTCCAGGCAGAAGTGCCTCATCTCATCAGCCGTACATCCTGAATACAGGGATACTGTCAGGACATACCTTGCAAACCAAAGGTGTGTGTTAACCGAGATACCGTACTGTACAGAGACAGGGACAACACCTTTAGATGCAGTTGAAAAATATATTGATACTGATACATCTTGTGTAGTTATCCAGTACCCGAACTTTTTTGGTTCCCTGGAAAATATTGAATCTATATCCGATATAGTCCGTAAAAACAATTCATTACTCGTGGTTGTAATCACTGAGCCGATATCACTTGGACTTCTGAAACCACCAGGCAAACTTGGTGCAGATATCGTAGCAGGTGAAGGGCAGGCATTCGGCAATCCGCTTAATTTTGGTGGACCTTATCTCGGTTTCTTTGCAACAAACGAAAAATACATAAGGAATATGCCGGGGAGGCTTGTTGGCGAAACTGTTGACAGGGACGGGAAAAGGGGGTATGTGCTTACACTCGCAACAAGGGAGCAACACATAAGGAGGGAAAAGGCAACATCAAATATATGCACAAACGAAGGATTGTGTGCCTTAACTGCTGCTGTGTACCTTGCTGCACTCGGCAAGACAGGACTTATTGAAGTGGCAAAACTCAATCTGAACAAGATGCAGTACTTAAAAGAACAACTTAAAGGACTAAAAAATATCAGACCTGCATTTACAGCACCGACATTCAATGAATCCGTAATAGATGTAAATCAGGACGCAGAGAGTGTAATAAAATCCTTATTAAAAAAAGGAATCCTGGCAGGCGTACCTCTGAAAAGGTTCTATTCAGAACTTAAGTCGCATATACTAGTCTGTACTACAGAAATGAACACAAAGGAACAGATAGACCTGCTGATAGAAGGATTGGCAAAGATATAAAGCAGACTAGAGAATAAAGACTGTAAACTAGAGACTCAAAATACCTTTTTGCTGTTGCCTGCCCTGCTGGCAAACCGTCTGGGCTGGAGGCTTTTAGAGGCTACGGGTTTGCAGGCGGGGCAGGCAACAGCAAATGCTAGTGTAGTGTTACATAAATAACTTTACTTAGTTACCCGCCTATGAGAGACATAGTTCTACTGCATTTTTTAAACACATTGTCGTTGATGTAATGTCTTTCAGGTTTTTTCCTTACAGCATTAAAGAGTATGTTCTCTATCTCCTTATCTGAAAAGCCGCCCCTGAGTGCGCTCCTTACATCTATCTCATCGTCTGAAAAAAGGCATGTCCTTAACTTGCCATCTGCTGTAAGCCTGAGCCTGTTGCATGAACCGCAGAAGTGGTCTGAAACAGGGCTTATGAAACCTATTTCGCCGATGCCGTCTGAAAACCTGTACCGCCTTGCAGGGCCTGTCCTCTTTTCATGGTCGCCCAGCGGTATCAGTTCCTGATGCCTTTCTATTATTCCTTTTATCTCTGTGGTTGTAATACATTTATCCCTCTGCCAGCCAACCCCGACATCAAAAGGCATATATTCAATGTACCGTATATGATATGGTTTTTTCTTTGTCATTAAAGCAAAGTCCAGTATCTCGTCATCGTTAAAGCCCTTTATGGTGACAATATTTACCTTTACAGGGCTTAACCCTGCCCTTTCAGCCTCATCCAGACCACGAAGGACATTCTCCAGATTGTCTGCCCTCGTAATCTGCTTAAACCTGTCCTTCTTCAAAGAGTCCAGACTCACATTAACCCTGTTAAGCCCGCCATGCTTCAGTTCTCTTGCATACTCTTCAAGTAATACGCCGTTTGTAGTCAGGCTCAGGTCATCAATACCTTTAATGCCCGCGATATTCCTTATAAAATCAACAACACCTTTCCTTATAAGCGGTTCACCCCCTGTAAGCCTTATCCTTTTTACGCCATGTGCTGCACATATCCTTACTATCCTGAGGAATTCCTCATAGCGGAGGATATTATCATGCTCCGCAAGTTGTATGCCTTCCAAAGGCATGCAGTAAACGCATCTCAGGTTGCATCTGTCTGTGATTGATATCCGCAGATAATCTATTGACCTGTTATAGGTATCAATAAGTCTTGTCATAAACCCCTCTCGGTATTGGCACTGGCAGGAGGTGCTTCTGTATCATAGTCTTCTATATTGACATTCAACCTGCTGCTCCCGCTGCCGCTGTCCAGTTCAAAAAACCTTGCAGAGTGAGACGCTGATGTGCCATCTGCTGCAAATTCTGCTGGTATAGTACCCTCCCTGAATACCTCAAATATCGTCTTACCTGAAGATGAGGCAGCGGGTCTGCCTGTCCTTGCGTCTATTCTTGCAAATACAACCCCTTCAGGGGCAGCAAAGTCTTTTACAGGTGTGCCTTCTACAGCCTTTTGCATAAAATAAAGCCATATCGGCAGTGCTGCCCTCGCACCTGTTTCTGCATGACCAAGGGGTCTTTCATCATCGTAACCTATCCATGCACCGGCAATAAGGTCGGGTGTATAACCTACGAACCATGCATCGTTCAGATTATTTGTTGTGCCTGTCTTACCTGCTGCAGGTCTTCCCAGAGCCTTTGCCCTCTGCCCTGTACCGCTCTGTATAACCCCCTGCAGAAGATTTGTCATTATATATGCAGTCTGAAGACTTATCACCTCTTCAAAGGCACTTGAGTTTTCCTCAATGATATTACCCACCCTATCTGTAATCTTTTTTATAAACAGGGGCTCAAAGTTCCTTCCGTGGTTTGCGAATACAGAAAACGTCTTTGTCAATTCCATCAGGGACACCCCTGAGGACCCGAGTGCAATAGACAGGTCTCTTGAAAGCGGAGAACTTATGCCAAGTCTCTGTGCATAATCAATTGCATAGCCGATACCTATGTCTTTCAATATCTTGATAGAGATAACGTTCCTTGAATGTGTCAGTGCGTCCCTGAATGTCGTTGGGCCATAAAATTTGTTATCAAAGTTTCGAGGCCTCCAGTCATCACCTTGTACAGCCTCTTCGAATACAAGAGGTGAGTCAATTATTACAGACGCAGCCGTATAACCCTTATCAATTGCTGCCGCATATATAATGGGTTTAAAGGCTGAACCGGGCTGCCTCCTGGACTGGGTTGCCCTGTTAAACTGCGTCTTTGAAAAATCACTGCCGCCCACCATTGCCCTGACATAACCTGTAAAAGGGTCCAATGCAATAATGGCTGCCTGTGCAGCAAAGTCCTGTTCAAGCGTAAAATCTATAACCCCCTTTTCATTCTCTGATATCCCCTTAACACTAACTGATATTACATCACCCTTCTTTATTACCTGTGGTATCTCTTTCTGTTTACCGCCCTCAGGGTTATTTGTTGGATTGTAAAGCCGCGCCCACACAGCATCATCAAACGATATCCTTCCCCTCCTTTCGCCGATAAGCACCTCTATAAACCTCTCCGGTGGATTTACCCTTGTTACAAGTGCCTTATATGTCTTGTTTGGCTCAATCGGTGCCTTTGCAATCTCCTCTTTGGACTCTTCTATAAACTTTTCGATGTCTTCCTTATTAGTAAGATGTGTCAGCGGCCCCCTGTAACCATGCCTTCTATCATACTCTCTAAGACCGGAAGATACAGCAAGGTTGGCAGCCTTTTGCAGTTCCACATCAAGGGTTGTATATATGTGAAGACCACCCTTATAGAGTAAATCTCCACCGTACTTCTCTTCTACATAACGTCTTATATGCTCTGTGAAATAAGGTCCTACCCAGAGGCTCTTTATCTCCTTGGGCTTAAGTTTTATTTTGTATTTCAGTGCCTTCTCCGCGTCCTCCCTCTTTATGAACCCCTCCTCAAGCATCCTTGTTATGACATACCCTTGACGCTGTCTTGCTGTTTCAGGGTCATGATATGGTGAGTACCTGCTGGGTGCCTTTGGTAGTCCTGCAAGGAGCGCTGCCTCTGCAACATTTATATCACCGGCATCCCTCCCAAAATATGTTTCAGAAGCTGCCTGCACACCGTATGCACCGTTCCCGAGGTATATCTGATTAAGATAGAGGTGAAGTATTTCCTCCTTTGTAAGGTTCTTCTCTATCCTGTAGGCAATAACCGCTTCTCTTACCTTCCTTGATATGCTTCTTTCAGGGGTTAAAAAGAATGATTTTGCGACCTGCTGTGTTATTGTGCTTCCACCCT
>MGPS01000036.1 GCA_001797495.1 Deltaproteobacteria bacterium GWC2_42_11 | reverse complement strand
TAAACATGAATGGCACAATCGGCAAGGCAGCAGAGGGTGTATTGAGTTTTATCGGGAAGTTAAAAAAAAATACACCGCTGCCTGTAACAACATGGGATGAGAGACTATCAACAGTTGCTGTAACACGGGTTCTCCTGGAAGGGAATGTAAAAAGGAAAAAACGCAAAGAGGTTGTTGATAAGATGGCTGCAGTGTACATATTGCAGGGTTATCTGGATAAAAGAGGCAAGGCAGGCTCCCCCTGGTCACTGGCTGGACATGAGGTTAAGGATATATGAGAAACAAGATTGAAATATTTATCTTTATACTAATCACAATTGTCTGTCTGACTGCTACACGGATATATGTCTTTGTTTTTACGCCGCCTGATGTGGAGAATACACCAAAGACCATATCTGTTCAGCAGGGTGCGAGTTTCAGGATAATAGCAAGAGAACTGGAATCTAATAGAATAGTAACCGATGCACATAAATTCTTCCTGCTAGCTGAATTCAAGGGTGTTCTGAAAAGGATACAGGCAGGAGAATATGAATTCACCACTTCAATGCTGCCAATACAGGTGCTGGATAAGTTGGTCAGGGGAAATGTAAAGGAATACAGCATTACAATACCAGAGGGCTATAATATTATTGAGATTGCGGAAACACTTGATGCACAGGGCTTTATTAAGAAAGAAGAATTCATCACCATGTCAACTGATAAGTCATTAGTTACATCTCTCAATATAGATTGGACAAGCATTGAAGGGTATCTGTTCCCCGACACATATAAACTGACAAAAGGGATGAACGCGGGGGACATTATAAAAAAAATGGTAAGCCGTTTTAAGGAGGTTTATGACAGCAATTTGAAGGAAAAGGCAAGGAGGATAAATCTTTCGGACAGGGAGGTTGTCACACTCGCCTCGATAATAGAAAAAGAGACGGGTAACCCTGAAGAGAGGTATCTTATATCTGCTGTTTTCCACAACCGCCTAAAAAGGGGGATGAGACTGGAAAGCGACCCTACGGTCATATACGGGATTAAGGATTTTAGCGGCAATATCACGAAAAAGGAACTGAATACAAAAACAGACTATAATACATACCTGATTTATGGATTGCCGCCGGGCCCCATTGCAAGTCCCGGCAAGGCAGCACTTGAGGCAGCGGTAAACCCGGCAGATGATGGATATATCTTTTTTGTTTCAAAAAACGACGGCACACACCATTTCTCAAAAGATTTAGAGGAACATAACAGGGCAGTAAATATCTACCAGAGAGGTTCAAAAAACAATTTCTGAAATCAAGGATAATCTCCCCTTCAAGCCTGATGATACTGTAATATTGCCGTTTGCATCAATTATAAGACCTTCAACTTCAGGGAGGTCTTCAATAAATTTCATCCCATCCTCAGTGCCCATTATAAATACTGCTGTTGAAATGGCGTCGGCAATCATCCCATCATTTGCAACTATAGTCACAGCCTGTGTCCCTACTGCAGGAAAGCCTGTCTTCGTGTTTATTATATGATGGTATCTTATACTGTTCTTGATAAAAAACCTTTCATAATCACCTGATGTCGAAACAGCACCATTTGCTATCTCTACCGTCCCGATAACCCTATCCTTCTTGCGCGGGTGCTGTATGCCTATCTTCCGTGGAGCATTGCCGTCCTCCTGAAAAACGAACATGTCGCCGCCGGCATGTACGATACCACTTTTAACCCCTTTTTTCTTTATTGCATCCACAGCTTTTGCCACTATATATCCTTTTGCAATGCCGCCAAGATTTATCCGCATACCGTCTTTCGCAAACTTAACTGTTGAAGAATCTCTATCAATGATAATCCGCCTGTAATCGACCAGTGGGAGGAGTTTCTTCACATCGTCTTCTGAAGGCGGGATAAATTCCCCTTTGTCATCTTTTGTAAAATGCCAGACCCTGCCGAGCACACCCATTGTGATATCAAATGCACCATTGGTCATCTCTGAAACCCTTTCGGAGGCATCAATAACATCCATAGTCTCCTGAGAAACCTTTACAGGTTTTTCCCATCCAAACTTATTTATCATGGACACATCGCTTGTATCCTGATAATGGCTTAAGAGTTTCTCAAGCCGTGCTATCTCATCAAAACCTGCAGCAGCAGCATCTTTTATAACCTGTTCATTATCACCGCCAAGGGTGATTTCAACGACAGTGCCCATTAAAAGGCGGGTATATTTGATTTCTATGCCTGCGCTGAAAGGTTTTAATTCAGTGGATTGTTTTTTTCTAAGGATGGATACTAAAAGGATTGCAAATACTACAACTACGACAAGCAGATAGATCAAAATGTTTCTTCTTGAAGCATATATGTCATTCATCTTATTTAGAATTCTTCTTCCATCTCACTCTTTTCTACAAAACTGAACCCTGTCTCTTCTTCGTATTTTCTGCGGACACCATGCTCCCTCTCATTTTTTGTCTTGCACTCCACACAGACCTTGGTAAAAGGTAATATCTTCAACCTCTCTTCACCAATAGGTTCACCACACTCTTCACACATGCCATAGGTTGCATCTTCAAGCCTGGCAAGCGCATCCTGTATGCTTGCCAGCCTCTCCCTCTCCCTGTCTCCAAGAATAAGAGACAACTCCCTGTCCCTTTCAGCGCTTGCGATATCATACATATCGCCAATCTCAAATTTATCAGGGTCTGTTTCTGCCTTAACCTTCTGGTTGACCTCAGCAAGGAGTTCTTCCCGCATGGTCAACAGTCTTTTCCTTATCTCTTTTTTAAACGATCCCTTCCTCTTTGCAGATGGTCTGGCAGACAAGGGTTTTACGGTCTTTTTTTGCCTTGCAGGTGTCTTTGGCGCCTTTACTGCTGTTTTCGATTTCACAGTTTTATTAGACACCTTCCTGCTTTTCTTTTGCCCCTTTGAAGGGGGTTTCCTGTTCTTCTGATTAGCCATATTGGGGTAAGAAGTATACAGAAAAAATTTTAACTGTCAATTAAAATCTGGCATACACTTCCAAAAACAACAGTATGGAGTGTAAACCTTCAGGTTTACATGGTAAGGCTAAAGCCTTCTTACACTCCATTTTCAGCATTAACCCTGCAGCAATCCCTTGCTTTGAGATTTATATTCAGGTAAATTGAGTTCATGCATGATTTCATGGAAACAGCAGTAAACGTTGCGACAGAGGCTGGCAGGTTATTGAAAACAAACCTCGGCAGACTACACAGCATTGAGATGAAAGGCGCTATTGATGTTGTAACAGAGATGGACATACGCGCCGAGGAACTGATTATAAAAATATTGAGGGGTGTATTCCCAACTTTTGGCATCCTGACAGAAGAAAGTGGAGAAAGGGCTGCCTCCTCTGAATACCGCTGGATTATTGACCCGCTTGACGGCACAACTAATTATGCACACGGTTATCCTGTGTTCTGCGTGTCTATTGCCCTTGAAAAGAACGGAGAAACAATACTCGGCGTTGTATACAACCCGATGCTTGCTGAACTCTTTACTGCGGAAAAAGGCAGGGGTGCGTGTCTGAATAACAGGAAGATACAGGTTTCATCAACCACAAAAC
This sequence comes from Deltaproteobacteria bacterium GWC2_42_11, assembly GCA_001797495.1. Lineage (GTDB taxonomy): Bacteria > Desulfobacterota > GWC2-55-46 > UBA9637 > GWC2-42-11 > GWC2-42-11. The sequence goes on along the minus strand of MGPS01000036.1, from coordinate 1,437 downwards.
TCAACAACTCTCTTCTTGCCACAGGCTTCCCGTATGATATAAGGACATCTTCAAACAACAATATTAATTACTTTACAAATTTTGCTGTGAGGGTTCAGGCAATAAGGAGGGCGGGTTCTGCTGCACTGGATTCATGTTATGTTGCCTGCGGGAGGTTTGACGGCTTTTGGGAACTTAAATTAAAACCGTGGGATGTTGCAGCAGGAGGGTTGATCGTGAAGGAGGCAGGGGGTATTTTGTCAGACTTTAAAGGGAACCCGTTTTCTATTTATTCTCACGAGACAGTGGCAAGTAATGGTATAATACACAAACAGATGATTGAGGTGCTTAATTTATGAAAAATCTTTTGCTTCGCTGGATTATAAACGGATTCTCAATTATCCTTGCATCCATTGTCTTGAAAGGTATAATACTTGAGGGGTATGCCCCTGCATTTGTTGCTGGTGCACTTTTGGGGATATTTAATGCGGTCATAAGACCTGTGCTGATAATAATCACGCTCCCGATAAATATTTTAACCCTTGGGCTATTTACCCTGGTGATAAACGGATTTATGCTCTGGCTCGTCGGCTCTGCGATTAAAGGCTTTGAGGTTGCAGGTTTTATACCTGCTGTAACAGGGGCGCTGTTTATAAGTGTTATAAGCATTATTGCAAGTCTGTTTATAAAAGACTGACATAGTAACAATGAGAACATCACAGAATAATAAGAACAATAAAAACCATACAAGATTTACAAAAATCAAACGGTGGATCAAACTCCATTACTATAAGATTGTCCGTATTGACGACCCGCCTGACAGGATTGCAAGGGGTGTTGCAATCGGCGTGTTTATGGGCATATTCCCGACATTTGGTTTGGGCATAATCATATCAATAATATCTGCATATATCTTAAAGGCAAACAAGGCTGCGGCAGTATTGGGGAGTTTTATAATGAACCCGCTAACAATCCCTTTTTTTTGGACGCTATCTTCTATTGTCGGCAGCGTTATATTCTGGGAGAACAAAGAACTTCTCATGTCTAATATAAAAAATCACCACTTTTTGAATGGCATGGGCTGGGCATATATTGTATTCTTAACAGGCAATCTGGTTGTCTCAACAGCATTTTCTGCAGCATCCTATTTTCTGACAAGAAGATGGATTATTGAACACAGGAAACACAAGGCAATGAAGATGCTGGCAAAGAGGGACGACATATATATACAGCGACATAAATAAATGCGCAATATAGAGCGTCAGAACAAAGAGAGACCTGTGGCGCGACGAAAGCGAGGAGTGAAGCGTATTTTCAGCATACGCCGCAATGACGAGATGAGGAGCAACGCAGGTATGCGAAGTTATGACGCTCTATATAATAGGAAAGGGATTGTAAGGCGCTCTCATCGCCCTATATGATTTTGATAAGTGTGGAATAGGTATAAAAAAGAATGTT
>MGPS01000035.1 GCA_001797495.1 Deltaproteobacteria bacterium GWC2_42_11 | reverse complement strand
CTTTTGTGGGCTTCATGCCTTTTTCACCCTTTTTCCAGTTTGCAGGACAGACCTCGCCGTGCTTTTCATGGAATTGGAGTGCATCAATTATCCTTAATGCCTCATCAACATTCCTGCCAAGCGGAAGGTCATTTATTGTGATGTGCCTTAAAACACCATCCTTATCAATCACAAAGAGCCCTCTGAGCGCAATACCCGGTTTTTCCAGAAGCACACCGTAATCCCTGCTGATAGACTTATCAAGGTCAGAAACAAGAGGATATTCTATCTTGCCAATTCCCCCCTTATCTCTTGGTACCTCTCTCCATGCAAAGTGGGAATACTGGCTGTCAACTGAAATGCCTATAATTTCTGCACCCCTTTCTTTGAATGCCTTTACGCTGTCGCTGAATGCGATAATCTCTGTCGGACATACAAAGGTAAAGTCCAACGGGTAGAATAACAGGACAACATATTTGCCCTTGTAATCTGAAAGACTTGTGTTCTTGAAACTCCCGTCCGGCATTACTGCCTGTGCTGTAAAATCTGGCGCTGGTTTTTGTATTGATGCATTACACATAAATAAACACCTCCTTTGACTTGTTATTGCTCCGAAAATCCCCTTCTGCGGTTGCCTGCCCCTTTGTGAACTAACGGCTCATGTAGGCTTACTCAGATTTTTCAAATACATCCTTTGCCCCGCATTTTTCGCGCTTTTTGGGCTTACACCATAATCTATTTTCTAACCTCCATACCAGCAGGCTGTCTTGTTGCCTGAGAAACAACAAGTTCAGTCTTTGCAGTTATCTTGTGCCACACGGCTTTGGGTGCAAGTACAGTAACCCCTGGCTTGAGTTCAAAACATTCCTCTTTCCCATCATCCATACAGAATGTACCTTCACCTTCATGCACGAAGAATATCTGGTCCCCTTCAGGGTGTCTGTGATAGGCAAGAACCTGATTTGGCTTAAAGTAATATGTATCAGCCACTAACTGCTCTGTCTTGATATATGTTACCTTATTCACCCCCTCTTCTTTGAATTCTTTTTTTTGTATTACATTTGCACTGTTCATATCATCTTCCTCCTTTTTTCTGGCATGTCCTGCATATGCCGTAGAAATCTATATGGTTACCTACAGGTTTAAATTCCTCTGTTATATAGTTAGGAAGCCGTACGGCTTCTGAATAATCATGGAAAACATCATTTATCTTATTGCACTTTGTACATATAATATGATGGTGCGGTTCAGTATTCGGGTCATAATGTCTTTTCTGAGAATCAATAGTAATCTCTAATACCTCCCCCCTTTCTTTTAATGCCTGAAGATTATTATATATTGTTGCAAAGGATATAGCAGGGTAGGTTTTTTTTATATGCCTATATATATCCTCAGCGCTAGGATGGCTTGTATTGCCCTCCAGAAACTTAAATATTGCCAGCCTCTGCGGTGTAATCTTTAAACCCTTTTCCCTGTATTTTGCTATGAGTTCCTTCATATTCTAAATTATAACTATTCTAAAATTAGAATTCTTATAATCTATTTTTTTGTTGTTGTCAAGAACTTTTTTTTGAAACCCTCCCTTTCGGGAGGACTCCATAATTCTGGAGTCCCTGCGAAAGCCTCGTTACCCAGTAGGCAGCAAAGAAACCTATAAACAGAAGCGCCTCTGCAAGGATGAATATAGGCATAGCCCATATGCTATGACCTTCACTACAGTGATGAATATCCGCAAATCCATTATCTCGAAATGTCTTGACTGAAAGAGTATTCCGAAGTATTCTGGGGGTATCAGTAAAGTGACGACACCAACATCTCTGTAATTTAATCAACAAATCATTAAAAAAGGAGGGGCATATGCTTTTAGGAATCGGAACAGGGACTTTGATTTTAGTTGCTGCAGCATTTTTTATTCTATTCAATGCAGTAAAGATTCTGAAGGAATATGAAAGGGGTGTGGTATTCTTTCTGGGAAGGTATCAGAAGGTAAAGGGTCCCGGACTCATCCTTCTATTCCCGGGTATCCAGAAAATGGTTACTGTGAGTCTGCGGACAATAACAATGGATGTGCCGCCGCAGGATGTTATAACCAGAGACAATGTTACGGTAAAGGTAAATGCGGTTGTATATTTCAGGGTTATGATGCCTGAAAAGGCTGTGATACAGGTTGAGAATTATCTATATGCCACAAGCCAGTTGGCGCAGACAACGCTTAGAAGCGTATGCGGGCAGGCTGAACTTGATGAACTCCTTGCAGCAAGGGAAAAATTGAACAAACAATTGCAGGAGATTCTGGACAGACAGACAGACCCATGGGGCGTTAAGGTAAGCCTTGTTGAATTAAAGGGGATTGACCTGCCTGATGAAATGAAAAGGGCAATGGCAAAACAGGCAGAGGCTGAAAGGGAAAAGAGGGCTAAACTTCTTCACGCAGAGGGCGAATTTAATGCGGCACAAAAGATACTGGATGCAGCAAATCTTGTAAGTCAGAACCCGGCAGCGATGCAACTCCGTTACCTCCAGACTTTAACAGAGATTGCAACAGAAAAGAACTCAACCATCATATTTCCACTGCCGATGGATTTGATTAAAATGTTTATGGATAGGAAGTAGTTCACGCTGAAGACTACCCATCTGCTTTGTTGTCCCTGCGGCTTCTTCGCTCAACATACTATAAAAGTATGCCTCGCTTGAAGCCTTGCTCCGCCTTGCATCTGGGCGATTTTTGAGCGTGAACTTGTTGTAAAAACATTTCTCAGTATCAAAAAGTGAAAAACTATGCAAAAGGCAGAGTATCATCAAAGTATAAAGGATTGGCCAGAGGGGGATAGACCGAGGGAAAGACTTATAAGGCATGGCCCAGAAGCATTAACAGATGCAGAACTTCTGGCTATTATACTTCGGACAGGTGCAAACAGGAAGAGCGCCCTTGATTTTGCAAGGGGACTTATAACCGAATACGTTGACTTTCAAAATCTGGCAGAAGCAACTATTTCTGAACTCTGCCTTACAAAAGGTATCGGTAAGGCAAAAGCATGTCAGATAAAGGCAGCGCTTGAGATTGCAAAGAGGTTTAAAACAAAGGAATTTAGAGAGGGAGAACAGTTTAAAAACAGCGAGTCCATATTTAGACACTTCCAGCCGCTCAAAGACAAGAAGAAGGAATTATTTATTGCAGTGCTGCTGGACGGTAAGAACAGAAAGATAAAAGAGGTAAAAGTTTCAGAGGGAAGCCTTACAGCAAGCATTGTCCATCCAAGAGAGGTCTTCAATCCTGTCATAAGAGATTCTGCAGCAAGCGTAATATTTGTGCATAACCATCCCAGCGGAGACCCAACACCAAGCAAAGAAGACATAGAAATAACAAAAAGGCTCAAGCAGGTCGGCGAACTTGTCGGTGTAAAGGTTATTGACCATATTATTATCGGCAGCAGCAGTTATACAAGTTTTGCAGATAAAGGGATGCTGTAAATAGGTCTTTTCGTATCAGATTGCAGAGGTATTCATGCCGCGTTTAATAAAGAAAAGGTCTAAAAAAAGCGGTCTTCTCCCCGGAACACTTGTTCATATCGGTGAAAAGAGGGATAAGGATGTAAAGATATTTGTCATTGATTATGACGAGGCAAATGTCCTTGAAACAGAATTAAAGGCTATAGAGGAATGCATCCCTTTAAAGGAGAAACCAACTGTAACATGGATAAATGTTGAGGGTCTCCACCAACCTGACATTATTCAAAAACTTGGCGACTGCTTCTCTTTGCATCCGCTCGTCCTTGAGGATATCCTGAATACAGACCAGCGTCCAAAGATAGAGGATCATGGCGAATATATCTACATTGTCCTTAAGATGCTGCATAAAGTGAATAGAGCAGAATTTGCCGCTGAACAGATAAGCATAATACTTGGCAAAAACTTTGTAATCTCTTTTCAGGAAGGGATAAAGGGGGATGCATTTGACCTGATTAGAGAAAGGATAAGGAGCGGAAAGGGAAGGATACGGGGTTTCGGGACGGACTATCTTGTGTACTCCCTTATAGATGCAATTGTAGATAACTACTTTGTCATACTTGAAGAGATAGGGGAAAGGATAGAAAACATTGAAGACGAACTTGTCAAAAACCCTCAGGCACAGACACTGCACAGGATACATGGATTCAAAAGGGAAATGATATATTTAAGAAAAGCCGTGTGGCCGTTAAGAGAGGTGATAAGCGCATTGGAAAGGAAGGAATCTCCGCTCGTCAAGGACACTACATCCATATATCTCAGGGATGTCTATGACCATACAATACAGGTGATTGATACAATTGAGTCATATCGTGAGATGCTTTCAGGCATGCTTGATATATATCTTTCAAGCATAAGCAACAGGATGAATGAGATAATGAAGTTTCTAACCGTCATCGGCACAATATTCATACCTCTCACATTTATAGTCGGCATATACGGGATGAACTTTGAGTTTATACCTGAGTTAAAATGGCGGTATGGCTATTTCATAGTCATTTCCGGGATGTCTGCAATAGCAGTCCTGATGCTTTTCTATTTTAAAAAGAAGAAATGGCTATGAAGCATGCGCCAAGACTTTGCAGACGTGGTTATATTGTTTGTAATCTTTTTTAGGGTATGAGTCAGAAAGCAAAAAGCAAGGCATGAGCCCCGACGTTTCATAAAACGGCCGCTGTCCCTATTTTCCTCCTATTTTCCTCCCAAAGAGCGACACCACTAATAACAGTGTCAGCCACAAGGTTTTGCTCATAGTACGTAGTCCGTAATTGTTGAAATCAATCATGACTTTCTCCGTAGTATAAGCCATCCGTATATTTCATGTTGCTAAATCCATAAATCTAAAAGTTCCAATAGGTTATGCTAAAATAATTATTCTTTCCTGATTTGTCTTATACTGCGATTTTTACAGTATAAGCCGGTTTTT
>MGPS01000034.1:9892-12091 GCA_001797495.1 Deltaproteobacteria bacterium GWC2_42_11 | reverse complement strand
TCCCCTGTATCTTTGCCATCAACTTTTCATATTCTTCACAGTATTCCGGCCGGTCAGCCTTATGCAAGACACCACGAAGCAGTTTACCCTGAACTTTCTCCGCAGGGAGTTTATCAGCCTGTGATGCAGAAACAGTCCCGTCCTTTTCAATCTTTTCCATCATCTCAGACACGCTCTTATATTTATTGAACCTGCCGTAATATGTCGGGCATGAGTCAAGGATATCCACAACTGATGTGCCTTTGTGCATAATGGCGTCGTAGATTGTCTTTTCAAGTTCCTGCGCATGGTATGCCGTCCCCCTTGCAACAAGTGTTGCGCCTGCAGCCTTTGCCATATTGCAGGTGTCAAAGACAGGCTCTAAACTGCCATATCTTGCTGTTGTTGCTATCATGCCCTGCGGCGTTGTAGGGGAAGACTGTCCGCTTGTCATGCCGTAAATATAATTATTATAAACCAGAACAGTCATGTCCATATTCCTTCTGCATGCATGTATAAAATGGTTGCCGCCTATTGCAAGGGCGTCTCCATCGCCTGTAATCACAATCACCTTTAGTCTTGGCTTTGCAAGTTTAAGCCCTGTTGCATAAGCAAGCGCCCTGCCGTGAAGGGTGTGCAGCGTGTTGAAATCCACATAGCCCGGAGTCCTGCTTGAGCAGCCTATGCCTGATACCAGCGCAATGTCATCATTTTGCAAACCAGTTGCATCAATTGCCCTAAGCAGACTCTTCAGCACAACGCCGTGTCCGCACCCCGGACACCATATGTGCGGAAGTTTCCCTTTTCTTATATATGAACTGTAATCAAACGGCTTTCTTTCCTTATATGGAACTGTTCTTACTGCTGCCTGTGTTGACATTGCAACCTCCTTGTCGCTTCGCTCCATTGGAAAGTGCAAATTGTAAATTGTAGATTTTAAATTTTATAAACATTTTGCATTTTCCAATTTGCAATTTACAATTCGACATCCAAAAAATGTCGCCTATCCATCTATCATATCCCTTTCAATCAAGACTTCGTTAGGAATCGTTGTTGGTTCAACAGGTTTCCCTAGTATTGCATTCATGATTTGCTTTGGGTGGATTGGGTCTGTATCAACCCTGAATAGACCCCTCACCTCACACTCCCCCTTTGATGCCCTTTGAACCTCATAATATGCCTGTCCAAGATTCATTTCAGGGACTATTATTGTCTTTACCTTTTTTGCGAGTTCCTCTACCGCGTCGTCAGGGAAAGGCCAGATAGTAAGAGGTCTCAAAAGTCCGACCTTAATCCCTTTGCTTCGGAGTTCCTTTACAGCAAATTTGGCGCTCTTTGCACATACGCCGTAGGCAAAAACACCTATCTCTGCATCATCAAGATAAAATTCCTCATTCTTGCAGATATTGTCTCTATCATTCTCTATCTTGTTTATAAGCCTTTCATTGGTCTCATGTATCAGTTTTGTATTGCTGGTCGGAAACCCGTCTGCTGCATGGTAAAGCCCTGTAACATGAAACCTGTAGCCTTCCCCATACGCAGCAAGCGGGGCGACATTGCCGTCTTTTACCTCATACGGCTTATATTCAGAAGGCTGGCAATTCGGCTTTTTTCTTTCAACAACATGTATTTCACCTGGTTCAGGCAGTGTAACCGCCTCTCTCATATGACCTATCACCTCATCATATAAAACAATTACAGGCGTCCTGTATGTTTCAGACAGATTGAATGCCCTTATGGTTTCATGCAGAATCTCCTGCACGGATGAAGGGGTCAGCACAACCGCAGGATGGTCGCCGTGGCTCCCCCATTTTGCCTGCATAACATCAGACTGGCTCGGACCCGTTGGATAACCTGTTGAAGGCCCGCTCCTCATAACATTAACGATTACGCATGGAACCTCAGTCATACACGCATATCCCAGCCCCTCCTGCATAAGTGAAAAACCCGGTCCTGATGTGGCTGTCATTGTCTTTAAACCGCCGAGAGACGCGCCTACGATTGCGCATACGCTAGCAATTTCATCCTCCATCTGTATGAATGCGCCGCCGATTTTAGGAAGCATCGCTGCCATGTTCTCCATGATCTCGGTAGAAGGGGTAATCGGGTATCCTGCATAAAACCTGCACCCTGCATACAATGCACCCTCCACACATGCCTCGTTCCCTTGTATAAATTTCTTATTCTTACCCTTTTTCATATCATCTCCTGTAAATAATG
>MGPS01000034.1:0-9858 GCA_001797495.1 Deltaproteobacteria bacterium GWC2_42_11 | reverse complement strand
AACGTTCACGTATAACGGTTTTCGTATTTTTATTCATCTCGGAAACACCTGTATCGCAAAATCTGGACATCTTAAATCGCACAACTGACACCCTGTGCATGCATCAAGGTCGCTTATCGCAGCGATAGTGCCTGACATTTTAAGCGCATTTGTCGGACAGAAATCCACACATATCCCGCAGCCCTTGCACAACTTTTCAGAAATCTCTATTCGCCAGAGTTTTTTTGCCGGTTCAGCCATTTTGCCTCCAGAAAATAAATTTAGGAGATAGTCTCCTAACAGATTTTTACTGCATTGTCAAGAACCACAAAGATTTTTTGCAGTCAATAAACTATACATGGTGTTTGATGCCAAATGCAATTGTATTTTTAGGATCTTTTGGGATTTTTTAGGTTGACTTAATAAGCAGTTGTTTGTATCTTTAAAACAAATGCCTGCTGAAAAAACTTCTCTTACAATTGAATTCCTTCTTGACATCCTGCTGAAGAAATGTCTCATTTCAAAGGAAAAGTTTTCCGATATCCTCGTGAAGGGGAGCAGCCAGTTAATAAGACTGCAGAAAATGCTCGAGGGCACTTCGTACAGAAAGGGTTCACGTTACCTCTACCCGGAAGCAGTCTCACCTACCGATGTAATAATGTCTTTTAATATCGAGATACCGGATTCGGGGGGCAAGATACTTACAGAGGACAGGATAACCCAGTCACTCGCTGAAGAGGTTAATATACCATATAAAAAACTCGATCCGCTCAAACTGGACATTGATATTGTCACATCACACATCCCCCGTGCTTTTGCACAGAAACATCTTGTCGTGCCTGTCGAAGCAACAGCAACGGCTTTAACTGTTGCAGTCGCAGACCCTTTTAACCTTGAAGCGATAGAGAGTTTTCAGAAGACAAAAAAGGTTGATATCAGGATTGTCCTGAGTTCAAAAGGCGACATATTGAAAATAGTGCGTGAATTCTATGGCTTCCATTCGTCTGTCATTGCAGCCCAGAAAGAGTTGATGCCAAATGTCGATATAGGCAACCTCGAACAGTATGTGAGGCTCAAGGGTCCGAAGGAGATTGATGCAACCGATCAGCATATTGTGAACGCAGTTGAATACCTGCTCCAGTATGCGTTTGACCAGAGGGCAAGCGACATACACATAGAACCAAAGCGGGACTACTCTACAGTGAGACTCAGAATAGACGGCATTCTGCATTACATACACAACATCCCGAAACAGGTGCACCCCCCTATCGTCTCCAGGATAAAGATGCTCTCAAGGATGGATATCGCAGAGAAGAGGAGACCGCAGGACGGCAGGATAAAAACAAACTATCACGGTAAAGAGATCGAACTGAGAATTTCCACAATGCCTGTCGCATTCGGAGAAAAGGTGGTTATAAGGATATTTGACCCTGAGATACTGTTTCAGGAACTAGACCAACTGGGATTTTATCCAAGGGAGTATCAACTATACAGTTCATTTATAAACAGGTCTAACGGTATAATCCTTATAACAGGACCTACAGGCAGCGGAAAGACAACTACGTTATACTCTTCTCTGAAACTTCTATCCTCACCTGAAATAAACATAGTAACTATTGAGGACCCTATAGAAATGGTCATGGAGGAATTCAACCAGATTGGCGTCCAGTCGAATATCGGGATTACCTTTGCAAACAGCATAAGGACTATTCTGAGGCAGGATCCTGATATCATAATGGTAGGAGAGATAAGGGATAAAGAGACTGCAGAGAATGCAGTGCAGGCTGCACTCACAGGGCACCTAGTGCTGTCAACACTGCATACAAACGATGCCCCGTCTGCAATCACAAGGCTGCTTGACCTTGGTATACCTGCGTTCTTAATCTCATCAACCCTTATAGGCGTTGTTGCACAAAGGCTCGTGAGGAAGATATGCCAGAACTGTATAAGAGAGAGGCCGATGAGGAAAGAAGAGATGGAATTTCTAAAATTGAAACAAAGACAGGAAGGTTATAAAATCCGTTACGGCGAAGGATGTACTGACTGCCGCGGCACAGGGTACAAAGGAAGAACAGGCGCATTTGAGATAATGGATGTGAATGATAAAATAAAGTCTGCATTGACAGAGGGGGCTGCACTTTCTGCAATTCAGGACATGGCAAGATCAGAAGGTATGACAGCGCTCAGGGAATCTGCTATAAGGAAAATGCTTGAGGGTATCACAACATATGAAGAGGTAATAGGAGTAATTGGCAGTTAGGTATGCAGGTTAAGTCTTCTGAATTTATTTTGAGCGCTGTCTCTTCATCACATTACCCGAAGGACAATCTCCCTGATATAGCCATTGTCGGCAGAAGCAATGTAGGGAAGTCGTCGCTTATAAATACTATTGTAAACAGGAAATCTCTTGCAAAGACCAGTTCAACACCCGGCAAGACAAGGGGGATAAACTTTTACAGGATAAATAATAGATTTTATCTGGTCGACTTGCCCGGATATGGCTTTGCAAAGGCTTCCAGGGACGAGCGGCGGTCATTGAAAGCAATGGTAGAAGAGTACTTCTCAAAGAGGGAAAATATAAAAGGTGTTTTGGTTCTGCTTGATGTAAGACATAAGCCTGATGAAAAAGATATTAACGTGTTTGAATGGCTAAAACATACAAATATCCCTGTCACAACTGTAATTACAAAGGTTGATAAAATTTCCCGGAATGCACTCCAGAAACATATTGAGATTATAAAAAAGTCTGCACTGTCTGAAAACCCTGTACCTTTCTCTGCCATTACAAAAACAGGCAAGATAGACCTCTTGAAAAGGATTGAATGTTATGCCGCTTCTGGAAGTAGATAACCTCCACACATCATTTTTTACTGATACGGGTGAGTTAAAGGCAGTAAGGGGCGTTAATCTCAGTCTTGATAAAGGGAAAACACTTGGTATTGTCGGTGAATCAGGGTGCGGTAAGAGTGTAACAGCGCTGTCTATAATGAGGCTGGTGCCATACCCTGGGAAGATTGTACAGGGTGAGATTATTTATGACAGCAAAAAACTCCTTGCACTTACAAACGAGGAGATGCGGCACATAAGGGGAAATGAGATTTCAATGATATTTCAGGAACCAATGACATCCCTTAACCCCGTCATTACAATAGGTGAACAGATAAGAGAGGCGATAGAACTCCATCAGAAGGTAAAAAAGAGCGATGCAGAGAAAAAGGCTATTGATATGCTGCAGATGGTTGGAATCCCATCACCTGAAAAACGGAAGAAAGAATACCCTCATCAATTGAGCGGGGGTATGAGACAGAGGGTAATGATTGCAATGGCGCTCTCATGCACACCGAATATTTTAATAGCAGATGAACCAACCACTGCACTGGATGTTACAATCCAGGCACAGATACTTGAACTTATAAAAGACCTGCAGCAAAAAATAGGAATGGCGGTCATGCTCATAACACATGACCTTGGTATTGTTGCTGAGACAACAGACAATGTTGCAGTCATGTATGCAGGGAAGATAGTTGAATATACAGATACAAAATCCATTTTTAAAGAATCATTACATCCATATACAATCGGACTGATTGAATCACTGCCATCTATGGAGAAAACAGACGGAAAAAGAAAGCCGCTGAAGGCAATAAAGGGTATGGTGCCGGGTCTTATAAATCTGTCGTCAGGATGTACTTACAAAGAGAGATGTCCTCTTGGAGATGAAGAGTGCATGACTAAAGAACCTGAATTAAGGGCGATAAAAAAGAATCATCTGGCAGCGTGCTATAAAATATGACAGAACTCCTTATGCTTAAAAACTTAAAGAAACATTTTTCTGTCCAGAGCGGAATCTTTGGAAAACAGAGCGGGACAGTATATGCTGTTGACGGTGTAGATTTATCCATAAAAAGTGGTGAGACCTTCGGACTTGTCGGTGAATCCGGGTGCGGCAAGTCAACAATAGCAAGACTTATAATGAGATTTATTGAACCAACATCAGGCAGCATCATGTTTGACGGTACGGACATATCACAGTTAAATCAGAAGGGTTTAAAAGGTGGCAGGCGAAAGATGCAGATGATATTTCAGGACCCGTATGCGTCACTAAACCCCAGAATGACGGTTGGAGATATTATAGGAGAGGCATTGACCATCCACAACCTGGTAGAAAACAGAGAAAAGGACAAAACGGTTTCAGAACTCCTTGATATTGTAGGACTCCCCCGGGATTCTATAAACCGTTATCCACATGAATTCAGCGGAGGGCAGAGGCAGAGGATAGGTATAGCACGGGCACTTGCTGTAAGACCGGGCATTGTTATTGCTGATGAACCAATATCAGCCCTCGATGTTTCCATTCAGGCACAGATTTTAAACCTCCTGCAAAATCTGCAAAAGGAGTTTAATCTTACATATCTTTTTATTGCACATGATTTAAGGGTTGTAGAATATTTAAGCGACAGCCTTGCTGTCATGTATCTTGGCAAGATAGTTGAGACAGGAAATGCCAGCGAGATATACAGCCATCCTGTCCACCCGTATACAGAGGCGCTCCTTTCCGCCATCCCCTCACTGGATGTTGAAAAAAGAAAAAAGAGGATACTCCTCAAAGGTGATATACCAAGCCCGATGACCCCACCATCAGGCTGCACATTCCACACGCGGTGCATATATGCGCAGGAAAGATGCAAATCTGAAGTGCCCCTGCTTATCGAAAGGCACGGGAGACTGGCAGCATGTCATTTCCCGTTATAAAAATGAAAGGAGGTGATATTTGGCGGCAACCAAAAAGAGTGTAAAGAAAAGCAGCCCTTTTACTTACCACGAACTCCAAACTATGAACTACTTAGAACTCCCGGTTGTTGTACTTGTATCTGGTGTGCTTGCAGCACCCCAGAGTTTATTTCCGTCAATCTGCTAATTTAGGATCGTTAGAAGTTGCGCTAAAACATCATATCAATCCACACAATTGATGCAGCCTTGAAGCCATCTCTTTCCCCATTTCCCCCTTCCCATACAGCAAAGGAAACCGGCATGGTCTTACCAACGGAGATATCCTTTGCGGTTGGCGCACTAAGAGAACGGGATAGGATAACTGTCCAACTCCCATCATGATATACCCCGCTCCCCTTGAGGTATTGTGTGTCAGAAGGGGTCAGGGTGCCAAAACCCTCGGCAAAAAGGTTTTCCACAACATTACCTGCTGCCCATCTCCATATATTTACCCTCTTGCCTTTTTCACCCATAAAGGGATTGGTGGTCTTGCTCCTGCTTATTGGAAACTGAACAGCCACTGCATCTTTGAAGTCATTGAGCCCTTTAATCTGGGTGTTATTGCTTCTATCCTGCCAATTCAATTTTATATAGATATTCTTCTTGTCCTGAACAGCCTGAACCTTTAGAGCAACGACAGCAGCAGCAGATGTGGTATCCGGGTGGAAAGGAGGCGCTGTGTTTAAGGATGCCTCATAAACAGGGGCATTCGCCCATACAGGTTCGTCTATATTAGTCCAATTTACTACTTCATCAACCTTTATGACTTTTATCCCCTTTTGCGCAGCAAAGGCAGGAACTAAAAAAACAACTGCCACGCCTGCCAATAGTAATACATTTAATAAGGTGATTTTAAAAATTGTTTTTTTCATCTCATGCCTCCCATGTCTATGAATTGTTTCTCTCTATAATTCTCCACCTCAATATCACCATTACTTTTACGAATACTCAACCCTTTGAGGTAAACAGTATGCGCCTCTATAAAACTTCTGAGAATGGTGATTAGCCTTTGATAAAAAGGTTCCTTTACCACATTCTGAAGCCTTTCGTCTAAAAGAGGAACCCATCTGCCAAGGTGCCTTTCAAGGAAATCCAGTTGAGCCAAACGATAGGGTTCAGGCTCCCTGCCATTTTCTATTGCCCTTACCTCCTTCTGCACGAGATATGCCATAAATTCCAGTTCAGTCACTAAGTGATCAGGGAAATCCCTTTCCTTCTCGCTCAACTTTACATCAAAGTAGTGATAGAACCTGAGGAGTTCCATAATAATCCCCTCCCGCGCCTCGTCCTTCCTTATAAGACCTTCATAGAGGGGGCACGGAGGCATTCCCTGGGTTCCAACATCAAAGGCGGTAATATAAAGGCTCTCCATATCCCCCCACGATTGGGAAGGATAAGGAATGACACCTAAATCTGCATCAAAAGGAAGTTCAGCAGTAATGGCAGCGGCAAGATTCTGCCCCTCTCCTTTTTTAACTATTTCCTGCAGAAAAGAGTCGGGGAAGGAAAATGCCCTGCCTAGGAAAATGTAAGCCTGACTTAGGACATCGGTTTTAGAGGTATTTATATCCTTCATAACTTGAACCTGTCCTTGTTGGTATATCCGATAAGTATTTCCGTGAGTTCCGATGGTTGTCCCTTCTTCCTCTTCTCCATTTCCCCAGATAAAACATCTAATGCACCCTTTACCTTGGGTCCGAAGAGGGATTCAAGATACGATAAAGGTATCCTGTCCTTACCTTCCATTAACTTCCCGTCACTGTCAAGGGGTGGAGGGGTAGTGTTTATTGGGGGGATATAGAAGACATTGGGCTCTGTCTCAAACTCCGGATGTAAAGGAAGCGCCACCTTCCACTTCTTTACGAGTTTATATGCGGGCCCATCCTTGTCATCCATCCAGCTCACGTGCCTGATCCTGCCCGTGCACATTTTGGCGCATCCCTGAACCTCCCCCTTCTCTATCCTTGGATAACAGAAGATGCACTTTTCTGACGTGTTCGTTGTGGAATTAAAATAGGTCTTCTTGTAAGGACATGCCCTTACACAGTAACGGTAACCCCTGCACCTCTTTTGGTCAACCAGGACTATCCCGTCCTCTTCCCTCTTGTAAATTGCCTTTCGGGTGCATGCCGCAAGACAGGCAGGCTTGCTGCAGTGGTTACATATCCTGGGCAGGTAGAAATAATAAGAGTTAGGGAACATCCCCTCACCCTGGTCCTCGTCCCAGTTTGGACCCCATGTGGGCCAGACCTTTTTCCCTTCATGGTGCGGCAGCACCTGTTCGCCTGTGCCTTCCATAAGAGAAGCCTTCATATTATCGTATTCCCATGGAAGTCCGTAGTCCTCTAATGGCGCCACCTCATCACCGGCCTGAAGAACACCTTTCTTGAAACCACCGCCCCTTTTCTCCCAATCCTTTGGATAACCCTTGCCAGGCTTTGTCTCCACATTGTTCCAGTACATATATTCCCTGCCGTTCCTGTCTGTCCAGAGTTTCTTGCAGGAGATGGTGCAGGTATGGCAGCCTATACATTTGTTCAGGTCTATGACCTGTGAAAGTTGTCGTTTGGACATCTTTACCTCCTTAAACTTATTTATATATTACCTTAACAGTTTGCTGAAAAACTCTTTTTCTGTCATTCCCGAGGTTTTTATCGGGAATCCAGTCTTTGTAAAATCAATATGTTCTGGATTCCCACTTTCGTGGGAATGACAAAGAAGGGGCATTTTTCAAAGGCCTCTTATTATATATTACCTTAATATGCTGCCTTATGCCTTCTTGATTGGTATTTCCACCTTTTCTATGTCCACTCTGGTCTCATAGAATATGCGGTTCGGGTTGAAGTTCCCGCCTATGTATTTTATATGTCCGTGCTTCCCGATCATCGCCAGGGGGTTGAGGATGTCTGCATTGACGCTGTTGTAATTCATACGTTTTGGGGTCAGGTGATGCTCCCATCCGTGCTCGTGGAAGACGGCATCTTCAGGCAACCCCGGCCATGACTTTGCCATACCCCAGAATTCGCCGTGGTCATTGAATGTCCTTACAGCATCCCCGTCCTTTATCCCCTTCCTCGCCATAACATTGGGGTTTAGATAGATATAAACCGTGCCCCTTTGAAGCCTCATCATCCACTTCTCTGTCCGGTACTGCGAGTGTATGCCCCATCTTGTATGAGGGTAGTTCATGACGAACGGGAACTTCTTTGGACCGAGGTCGCCGCCTGAATACTGGGGTTTCGGCACAGCCATGTTGAGTTTCAGATACCAGTCGTGGTCAACATAGAACTGGAACCTCCCTGTATTGGTCGGGATGGGCTTCTTTTCAGAGACAGGTTTTACAAACGGCCTGTGTGGCCTGTCCGATGGTATTGGAGTCGTCTTTCCGCCCTCTGGCCCGATAAAGCAGAAGCCCTTTTCCCAGAACTCCTTATACCGCTCCATCCCAAGCGCCGGCGCCTTTTCAAAGATATACTTCAATGCGTCCTCATCTTTTGCGATTTTTCCATTCAGTGTGAACTCGTCATACATGGTATGGAGGTCAATAGAGACCTTTCCATAAGGGATGCTCCCAATCCCCCTTGCCTTTGCCTTATCCTGAATCCTCTTTGCGAGTTCCACATGTATTTGCCACTCAGATTTCCTTTCAAATAATGGCTCTACAGGCTTCAGAAAGGCATGGAGGTATGGAGTAACGCTTGTCTCCCTTGCATCCAGAACCTCGTAGTCTCCCGCAGTGGGGAGCAGTATGTCCGCCCAGAGGCCGCTTGATGCAACCCTTATATCGGTCATCACAATCAAATCTACCTTTGGAAGCGCCTTTTCCCTAAAGTGGTTTTCTCCTGCTATATGGCGGAAGTAATTGCAATGCTCCCAGAACATAACCTTTGGTATCTTTGCTTTCGGCATCCACCCCTTTGCCTCTGCCTCTTGTTTATACTTCACCATATCATCTATATCAAAGCCAAGTTTCTCCTTTAACTCCTTCTGATCAAAATATGTCTTTGAGCGTTCTGCGTGGTCGCCGTAATCCCATTCTGCAAGCACGCCAGGGATGCTCTTTGACTTTTTATCTCCGGCATTTCTCAGCCCTGAATACGGTCCCAGTTTCCAGCCTTCATAGGTCGTATCCACAGAGCCTGTTGTCCCCTGGTGCCCCGTTAAACAGTGGATTAGCATTATAAGCCTGCTTGTTTGATGCCCGTCAAAGTGCTTCTCGATGTTGTAGCCCTGAAGGAACCTCAATGCCTTTGACTCCGCTATCCACTTTGTAAGTTTCCGAACGGTTGACGGATGGACGCCCGTTGTCTTCTGTGTTGTCTCAGGGGTAAATGGGGCTATTTCTTTCCTGATGTTTTCAAAGACCGTTGTAACCTCCACAGCCTTGCCGTCGGGCAGAGTTACCTTGAAACTCCCCTCAATGGCAGGGTCAATGCCATCAAGTTTTACGGTCTTGTTCGCGCTGTCAGCGGTTCCTGTCGCCTCAACCGCCTTGCCGGTCTTCTTGTCCCAGATGTAGTATATAAACTCCTTTGCATCCGGCTTGAAGTCCTTGCCTGTAAGGAACTTGCCTGTATCCTTCCTCACCAGAAATGGAAGGTCTGTATATTCCTTGATGTAATTTTCTTTGTAGAGTTTTTCATTTATAAGGATATTCACGATGGAGGCGGCAAGATGTGAATCCGTCCCCATCTTTACAGGCACCCACATATCCGCCTTTGTTGCAGTGGGGCTGTAGTTGACATCTATTGCGACGAACCTCCCGCCATTGTATTTTGCCTCCATCACGAAGTGGGCGTCGGGGATACGAAGTGGCACGATATTCTTTGCCCATGATATTGTCAAATCTGATGTGAACCAGTCATCAAAGCAGGAGACCGTTCTTGCCTCTACCCTTGTGGTATGGGTGCCGGGATATAGGTCTCCGACAAAGGCTGAGACCGCCATGGTCTCGCCACCAAGGAGCGCCGCCAGCCTCATCCCTGATGCCTTACCCAGCGCCCTGAAATACCTGTTGGCATTGGAGATGCTCCCCGGGTCTTTAAGGGAAACATCTATCAACTTATCCGCAATCTCGTCATACGCCTCATCCCAGGATATGCGCTTCCA
>MGPS01000033.1 GCA_001797495.1 Deltaproteobacteria bacterium GWC2_42_11 | reverse complement strand
GTTAATTGACAGCAATGAAACCATGCCAAATGCCGTAGATCTTTTTGCTGAAATTGACGGGAAAAGAATTTTGAATGATACACTGGCGGCAATGTATAGCATATCAAATGGATATTGGGTAATGCTACGACCTCTTGCTCAAGGTAAGCATATAATTAAATTCGGAGGCCGTTTCCCGAAAAACGGGTTTTCGCAAAATATTCAATACAACATTACCGTAAAATAGCATGACTGAAAAGCAGGTATATCTTTTACAACAAAAATACACTGATTGTAAGTATGGAAGCCTGCCGGAGATATAAAAAAGTCTCATTTGGGGTCAAACCTTCAAACTTCATTTGACATGTTTGATATGGTAGTCGCACCCTTTATGGGTGCGTTTGCGCAAGTATAAAGCCTGCGACTACCATGAGTGGTTCAGGCAGCCGAATATATTGGGTGGTCTGTCAATATCCATCATAAGTAAAATCCATAAGTAAAACCTTGTCAAACCTTATAAAAACCTGCTATTATGGCAGCAAAATCAAGTAGGTAGAAAAATCATAAATACCAAAAAGTTATAACAAGTCAAAGACTTATGAAGGTTTGGCAGAGGCTGTCGTGTCTCTAAAACAAATAGAAAATATACTAACTGAAAAACTCAATGACCTGAAGGCTAAAGGAACCCTGAAGGGAGAGGAAAAGGTCATTACTGGCATCAAAGAGGCAAAGAATGGCTTTGGCCCGCGCTATCTGCTCGTTGGACAGGGGCAGAAAGAGTTTTTAAAGATGAACTCCAACTCTTATCTGGGCATCTCCTTAAACAAAGATGTTATACAGGCTGAAGAAGATGCTGTCAGAAAATTTGGCACAGGTCCGGGTGCAGTCCGTTTTATAAGCGGAACATACAAGTCTCATGTGGAACTGGAAGAGAGATTGTCCCACTTTCACAATCGGGAATCAGCAATGCTCTTCAGTTCTGCATATTCCACAGTAATGGGAATCCTGCCGCCTCTTATAACCGAAAATAGCCTTGTGTTGAGCGATGAACTTAACCACAACTGCATTATAAATGCCATAAGACTTGCCAGACCTGTAAAAAAGGCTGTTTACCGGCATCTTGATATGACGGAACTTGAGAAGATTCTTAAAGAGAACTCTGGCAAGGCAAAAAGGGTTATTCTGGTTACAGACGGCATATTCAGCATGAGGGGAGATTATGCGCCGTTAGACAGGATTGCAGAAATATGCAAAAGGCATGAGGCAGGTTATGAGGAAGGGGTTATAACTATCGTTGATGATTCACACGGCGTCGGCGCATTCGGCAAAACAGGCAGGGGCACAGAGGAATATACAGGGGCTAATGCTGATATACTTGTAGCAACACTTGGAAAGGCATTTGGCGTGAACGGCGGATATGCAGTGTCAGGCAGGACAGTAATAAACTATTTAAGGGAGACAGCGCCATTTTACATCTATTCCAATCCTATTACCCCTTCTGAGGCAGCAGCAGCGCTCAAGTCGCTTGAAATCCTTGACAGTTCTGAGGGAATAAAACTTCTTGAAAGATTAAGAAAACTTACAGAGCGATTAAGGGATGGACTAAAAAAACTAGGATATGAAACAATTGCTGGCGAACATCCGATTGTTCCGCTGATGATAAGGGATACCAGAAAAACCTCTGAAATGGTCAGGCACCTTTTTGATAACGGTATTTTGGTTACAGGACTTAACTTTCCTATTGTCCCAAAAGGTGATGAAGAGATAAGGTTTCAGGTGTCAGCAGCACACACTGAAAAGGATATAGATTGTCTGCTGGATGTTTTAAAGAAGTTTCGCGCATGATACCGTTATGAGATTAAGCACACCTGCCAAAGATGCCATCCTTTCAGCAAAAAATGTAGTAGCGCTTACTGGTGCTGGCATATCAGCTGAAAGCGGTGTTCCGACTTTCAGGGGTAAAGACGGATTATGGAGAAATTTCAGACCTGAGGAACTTGCCACGCCAGAGGCATTCAGGAATAACCCAAAACTGGTCTGGGAGTGGTATGAATGGAGAAGGCAAATAATAAAACCGCTGAAACCAAATAAAGGACATGAAATAATAGCAAGGTTTGAAAACAGATTTCATCAGTTCATGCTAATCACACAGAATGTAGATGGGCTTCACCAAAAAGCAGGAAGCAAAAATATATTAGAACTACACGGGAATATCTGGAGGGTAAAGTGCACAAAGGAAAACAAGACAAGTATTAATACTGAAGTCCCATTGCCATCATTACCGCCTTACTGCGAATGCGGCTCAATCTTAAGACCTGATGTTGTATGGTTTGGTGAGCCTCTCCCGAATCATGCGATTCAGGCAGCATACGATGCAGCAGGTGCTTGTGACCTGATGATAGTGGTCGGGACATCTGCTGTTGTCCAGCCTGCAGCGTCACTGCCTATTATTGCCAAACAGCAGGGAGCATTTATTGTTGAGGTGAATGCCGAAGAAACACCAATATCACATATAGCAGACGAGTTTTTGATAGGCAAAGCAGGGGTTATACTGAAGGAGTTTGAGATATGACCTATGCAGGCAGAGACCTTTCAATTATCCTCTTTTTAAGTTTCTTTAATGCGGTTTCTTCAATCTGACGGACTCTCTCCCTTGATATGCCGAGTTTATCGCCAATCTCCTGAAGAGTAACAGGATTATCCGATGTAATCCTGTTTTCTATTATAAATCTCTCTTTTTCATTGAGAGCCTGTATTGCATATTCAACCTGCTCTTTATTGAGCCTGCTCTCTTCCAGAGTCGCCAATGCCTCTTCCTGATTTGGTGAATAGTCAGACAGCATATCAAGATGGGTTGCTCCATCCTCACCTATGTTTTCATCCAAAGAAATATCGCGACTCAATTCATTATGCGCACCTATATCACGCAGAGCAATATCAAGTATCTTATCGCTATTATCACCTAACTCACTAATTTTATTTCTATTTTCTATAAATCTGCAAAAAAGTTTTCGTTTCAATTCCTTTGCGTTGCGGCTGACAAGACTCCATGACTTTAAAATAAACGCCTGTATCTGTGCCCTTATCCACCAAACTGCGTAGGTTATAAGTCTCAACCCTTTGTAAGGGTCAAACTTTCGGACAGCCTTCATAAGACCGATGTTGCCTTCCTGAACAAGGTCAGCGAGCCTGCAGCCGTAGTCCCTGTATTTCATAGCAATCTTTACAACAAACCTCAAGTTTGCTGTTATGAGTTTATGCGCTGCATCAAGGTCATTGTATTTCTTTAACCTGACAGCAAGATCAAATTCCTCATCCTTTGAAAGGAGCGGGAATCTGTTTATCTGGACGATATAAGACTGCAGCGAGTTAGATAATACTGGTAAAGACATTTATTCCATCACCTCACAATTTAAAAGTTTCTTCAATTATATACCATTTTGCATCTCTGAGTGGAAAGGAGTTCTGTGCAGAGGGCTTTTAATCCCCCATCCCCTTGTTGCTAAAGGGGATGGGACGGATAATGCGCTATTGGAAAGGGAGGATGTTTTATTTATCAATAACTTTGACTTTTGCATTTTGAATTTTGAACTTTCTTATGTCCCCATTTCCCAAGATGTAAGATATTTTTTCTGCTCGGCTGTCAGGGTATCTATCTTAATGCCCATTGAAATAAGTTTCAGTCTTGCTATTTCTTTGTCGATCTTTGTAGGAACAACATAGACCTTCTTTTCCAACTTTTTATAGTTTTTAGCAAGGTATTCTGCTGCAAGCGCCTGATTTGCAAAACTCATGTCCATAACACTGGGAGGATGTCCTTCTGCTGATGCAAGGTTTACAAGCCTGCCGTCTGCAAGCAGAAATACCCTCTTCCCATTTTTCAATCTATATTCTTCAACAAAATCCCTGACAATCCTTCTTCCCTTGCTTATTGATTTTAAGCCGTCTATGTCAAGTTCTACATTGAAGTGCCCTGAATTTGAGACTATCGCGCCGTCCTTCATTATTCTAAAATGCTCTTTCCTGATTACATTGATATTGCCTGTTACTGTGCAGAACACATCTCCTATTTTTGCAGCATCAGCAATAGGCATTACCCTGAATCCGTCCATTACAGCCTCTATGCCCTTTAATGGGTCAATCTCTGTAACAACAACATCAGCGCCCATTCCCTTTGCCCTCATTGCAAGACCCTTGCCGCACCAGCCGTAACCGCATACTACGAACACTGACCCTGCAAGAAGTTTGTTTGTTGCCCTTATAATACCATCTATCGTTGACTGTCCTGTGCCGTACCTGTTATCAAAGAAATGTTTTGTCTCTGCGTCGTTTACTGCTATGACAGGGAACATCAAAACATTGTTTGCTGCCATGCTTTTTAATCTTATTACGCCTGTTGTTGTCTCCTCTGTAGAGCCGATTATATTTTTCACAAGGTCTTTTCTCTCGCCGTGGATTGCTGCAACCAAATCAGCGCCGTCATCCATGGTAATATGAGGTTTCTTGTCCAGCACGGCATTTATATGCTGATAATATGTCTTGTTATCTTCGCCTTTTATAGCAAATACAGGTATACCAGAGTTTTTAACAAGTGATGCAGCGACATCGTCCTGAGTTGAAAGGGGGTTTGATGCACACAGATAAACATCTGCACCGCCTGCTTTGAGTGTAACAACAAGGTTTGCTGTTTCTGTTGTAACATGAAGACACGCACCAAGCCTTATGCCTTTCAGCGGTTTTTCCTTTTCAAACCTTTTTTTAATAAGCCTTAGCACAGGCATATCCTTTTCAGCCCACTCAATCCGCAATTTGCCCTTCTTTGCCAAACTAATGTCTTTTACATGATGTTTCATTAAGCCTCCCTAATGTGCAGAGGGCATAGAGCAGAGCGCATGGGGTAAAAACCCTTTGCCCTATGCCCTATGCTGTTTTTTATTCTACTGCCTTTTTCAATGCCTCTGCCTTATCTGTCTTCTCCCATGTAAATTCTGGTTCATTCCTTCCAAAATGTCCATATGCGGCTGTCTTTTGGTAAATAGGTCTGAGTAAATCAAGCGTTTTTATAATATCAGCAGGTTTCAGTTTAAAGTTCTCTTTAACAGCCCTCACTATTTTCTCTAGTGCTGCCTTCTCTGTGCCGAACGTGTCAACCATAACTGATACAGGTTCAGCAACACCTATTGCATACGCTATCTGTATCTCACATTCGTCAGCAAGTCCTGCTGCAACTATGTTTTTAGCGATGTAGCGTCCCATGTATGATGCGCTCCTGTCAACCTTTGAAGGGTCCTTGCCTGAAAATGCACCGCCGCCGTGGCTCCCATGTCCACCGTATGTATCAACGATTATCTTCCTCCCTGTAAGACCGCAGTCACCCTGAGGACCTCCTACAACAAACCTGCCTGTAGGGTTTATGTAATATTTTGTGCCCTTATCAATAAACTCTTTGGGTATCGCCTTCTTAATAATCTCTTCTACGACAGCATCTCTTAATACTTTGCTGTCAACATCAGGTGTATGCTGGGTTGAAATGACAATAGTATCAACCCGTTTTGGTCTGTTATTTTCATACTGGATTGTAACCTGTGATTTGCCGTCAGGTCTTAAAAACTTCAATGTCCCGTTCTTTCTTGCCTCTGCGAGCCGCTTTGTGAGTTTATGCGCGTATAGTATCGGCATTGGCATAAGTTCAGGTGTGTGGTTGCACGCATATCCGAACATAAGCCCCTGGTCCCCGGCACCCTGCTCTTTACTCTCTTTTTCATCAACACCCATTGCAATATCAGGGGACTGCCTGTCGAGCGTTACCATGACTGCACAAGTATCTGCATCAAAACCTATTGAGGCATCTGTGTAGCCGATACCTTTTATGGTGCGCCTGACTATATTGGGATAGTCAACCCTTGCAGTAGTTGTTATCTCACCTGCAATGAGCGCCAGTCCTGTTGTAACAAGTGTTTCGCATGCAACCCTGCTTTTTGGATCCTCCTTCAAAAGTGCATCCAGTATTGAATCTGATATCTGGTCAGCAACTTTGTCAGGATGTCCTTCTGTTACTGATTCTGATGTAAACAAAAAATCTTTTAATGACATGGTATTTTATCCTCCTTTATTCCCAGTAAGATATACTTCCTGTTTTTATGGCAGCGCCTTTAAACAGCCATTTATCCTCACTTATTGAGACAGTTTTTAATGTTTTTATAATATTTTTGCTGTGAACTATAGTTATAAGGTATGTAACCTTTTTTATGCTCCTGCCTTCGTGGACAAAGGCAGTTTCCTTCTTTGTATACTCTGCATCCAGTTCAACAGTTGCGTTTATCCTCTTCCTGTAGAATGCTGTAGGGTTATCCACATCCATTTCCATAACAACCCTTTTTATGCTGTAATTCATATCTGGTATAAATATAGTCTTTTCAGACCACCAGGTAATCAATTGAGAGGCAGGCTGTGCCGAATCGAATGACAACTTCTGTTCTTCGTATGCCTGTTTTAAATGTCCTTCTGCACCGCCTTCAGGGTTGCTTTTTAAAATAAAATACTTCCGCTTTTGAGATAAATAATTAAAGTTATAAATTACTTCAAAATTTTTAGTCTGTACCGCCTGTATGTATCTGTAAACTGTATCATCTACTTCTTTTTTGTTGTTCCCGGCAAGAATTAAATATCCTGCAACAATCAGCAGAACGGCAGTAGTTACATATATTGTGTTTTTTTTGCCCTTTACCATTACCAGACCTCTGTCGGATAATACCAGTGTTTCATCATCCACTCATTATCATCCAGAAGCGGAAGTTTTGAGCGGTCTTTAAAGAACTTTGGCGGAATGCCTATCCTCACGCCCTTTGAAACATTATGACATGAATTACAGCCGAATGTAGGGGAATTCCAGCTCCCAAGATAGAGTAAACCAACAACTATAAATGTTATCATGGTTACAATAACACCTGTTGCAATCTTTTTCAAAGCAGTATTTCTCATTATCTTATGCCATAAAAGCCTTATCCCTTTTGCATGATGGTGAGGTTTTTCTTCATAAGATTCTTCTTCACTACCTTCTTTGCCCTTTAGATAATACGGCATAAATGCAACTAAAAAAAGCACAATAAGCGGCGCAAAGATAGATATAAAAGGTATCCAAGGAGAATCTTTAAGATACATAAACGGCAATAAAATTATCAAAAAATACCATTCAGGCACAATGATATTTGCCCCTTCCAGAGGCATAGGCACATCAATAGGGTCGTTGGACGGAATTTGCATTGTTGTTGAAAGATAAAACAGAAGCATCAAGAACGGAAGCGCAATTATTGCGTGCTTTAAAAGATATTGGAAAATCCCTCTCTTCCGCAGTTTAACAAGCAAGTGATAATCAACAAGCACAAATGTAATTATTGGAAACACAAGTATATGCAGGACATAGTATCTCGGTATTGTATATGTATCCATAAAAAATAATTTTAATGAATCACCAATAATCGGAACAGTTCCAAAATAATTCGGGACCATCTCCATAAACCAATAGCCCTTCCATTCCCATGGCATTGTCAGACCTGTGGCTATCAGGAGAAATATCGGAAGGAGGAGCAAAACACCTGTCAGCCACAAGACCCTTTTCTGCTGATTTGAAAAGTCTTTTCTCAAAAAACTTCTTATTGTATGGACAAGTACAGCAATAAACAACAGCGCAGGTATCCAGCGGTGCAGGTTTCTAATCAGTGCACCGCCATAAATCTCATTTGATATCCTCTGGACTGTCCTGTATGCATCATTAAGCGTCGGTTCATAAAAAAAGATCAGATACATACCTGTCAGCAGCTGGAGTATCAGCATTATAAACGATAGACCGCCAAAGTAATGCCGCCAGTCAGCCTTTTCTGGTTTTAATTCATCCAGCATATTCTCATTTCCTTTTCATCAGAAATCATATTTCCTCACAAAAAAAACCCATAACCAGATTCTATTTCAGATAGTTCCGGCTATGGGGATATTATAAAAACAAGCAGTTACTGTCTCTGAGAGATATTGTCCTGCATCATCTTTTTCACATTAGGCTGGTTCGGGTTTATCGCAAGGGATTTTCCCCATGCCTTTTTCGCATCTGCCTCCCGCCCTGCACCCCTGTACGCAATACCGAGAAGATTATATGCCTCTGCATCACCCGGAGCCGCCTTGGTTAGTTTTTCGAATACGGCTGCCGCCTCTTTTGCACTGTTTGCCTTTAAATATACCACGCCAAGATTAAAGAGAGTATTAACATCTTCAGGGTTATATTTAAGGGATTCTTTATATTCTGTTATTGCGTCATTAAGTTTCCCATCGTCCTCTAATATATTACCTTTAGTTTGGTGTTCTATTGCCTTTTTTGCTGCTTCTTTTGGTATGCCTGGTGAATTATTTTGTCCTGCACTCGCATAACCAGCAGTAACAAGGATTATTATCACAGCACCTGTTAATAAACCTTTTACCAAATTTTTCATAAAAATAAACCTCCTTGAAAATCTTTTTCGTTCATATAATTATATTACTTTAATATGCTTAAGGTCAATAAATTTAATCAGATAAAACCTAACCTTTTTTTTGACTGTTTCTGGCAGTAAGAATGCACCCGCCTAATACAAGCAATGCTACAATAACAGGCATTGCATACACATATACACCTGCCTCTGGCTTAAGGAATAACCAGTACCATGTTGTCATTGTATGTTTTGAACCCTTTTCACTGTTTGTGCCATCCCAGACAGCAAATGCAAGCGGGATAAATTTACCTTCTACAAACTGTATATCCTTATCTTTTTCACTTGTTGTAATAGGACGCTTCATAACAACACGCCATGTCCCTTTATTATAAACACCCTCTGCCTTAAGACCTGCTTTCGCAGCATTCCTCTCTTCCTTTTTATCAAAACCTGTGGCATTTAATAGTTTAACTGCCTGAGGTGCGTCTTTTGTCCCGCTCTTCCAATACCACATATTTACAGGCTTTGCTGCATCACCCATCCCGAAATATGGTTTTTCCATCTCCTCTGGTATCGTAACAGGGAACTGCATTGCAGCACCGTCCTCAAAAACCTGTCCGTCAAGCGATACCTCTGCTGCCTTTTCATCCCCCGGTATGCTCTTTGTCCTGTCATCCCATTCCAGAAGTATTGCAATCTCTTTGTCATTATAAAATGCCCTTGCCCTTATGCTGTTATTAGAAGGCGTGAAAAACCTTTCCTTTGCAATAATCTGCGGGATAAGATAAAAGTTTGTTGGTTCAGCCTCCTGCCATTTTGGGTCATCTGCCTTTTCAGGCAAACTGCCTGATACCCTTTTTGCCTTAACAACTGTACTGCCTTCTTTTATTGTCTTTGAAGCATCTGCCAGAGAGGCAGCATAGTTTGCTACATCCCATCTCTCTTCATCTGAAAGTTTTTTCTTACTTGCGGGGTCTGCGAAAGAAGGCATCTGCGTACCCGCTATCCCTGCAGTAATTCTGGCAAATATCTCCTTTGGGTCATTATTTACCCTGAATGACCACGGCTTGCTAAGGTTTCTTGGCCATGTCCGTGCTTCCCAGTCATCCTTTAATTTCTTCCCCCCATCTCCCCTGCCCTCTTCGCCATGACACTCTGAACATCTGTCTATAAATAATTTCTTGCCCCTTTCAATACTTTCCTTTGAAGATTTAACCTGCTTTGAAAAATCAATCTGTTTTTTAGGCTTGCCCTCTAGTCCTGCGAAGGTCTTTATAAATGCAACTAAATCCCACATCTCTTTTTCTTTTAATATATCCTTCCATCCCGGCATTGAACTATCCGGCATACCGTCTGCTATCATCCTGAATATATTTTCATCGTTTGGTAGAATTTCATCAAACTGTGTTGTCTTGAATTTATACATGCCTGATGTAAAATCTCTTGGAGGAGGGTTTAAAAAAGGCGCAGCAGGACCATTGCCTGTGCCATCCTTACTGTGGCACCAGACACACCTTTTTTCATATATTTTTTTGCCGTTCTCCTTATCACCCTGTGCTGCCATAGCAGTAGAGGAAACCATCAAAATGGCTAAAACAACTAATATGGAATTTTTAATCTTCATTATTATAACCCCTGTCTGTTAAGTTTTAACATTAACTAGATACTGAAAAATGTCTTTATAGACAAGTTCACGCTCAAAACCTGCCCAGATGCAAGGCGGAGCAAGCCCCCGATTGAAACTGTCGGGGGGAAGCATACTTTTGCAGTATGTTGAGCGCAGAAGCCGCAGCGACAACGCACGGGGCACCCATTGCGGAGCAATGGGTCGGGGCAGTTTTCAGCGTGAACAAACTAATGCTTCTCCCACGACCTCGGCACATAACCAGTATAATCATAGAGGAAGAGTATGACCTTCCATATCTCCTCTTCTGATAAAAAATTCTGCCATACAGGCATTGATGATAACCACGGTGCCGCCTCTTTTGGAAGGCCTGGTCCACCTGTGGCTATCCTCCAGAAGAGGTAAGACTCCTGCAATTGTGCAATGGTTCCTACATCCATAAAATTTGCAGGTAACGGATTAAATCCATGGGCATAGTGTCCCTTCCCGTCAAGTTTATCTCCATGGCAGTAGAAACAGTTCTTGAAATATACCTCTCCGCCTTCATAGATAAGTTGTTTGAACTTTTCAGGGTCTTCCTTCTTATATTTCATGAACGGATTTTCAAGGGTCAACAGGTTATAACTTTTATTATACGCAGAAATATTTGACGGCGGCGCTGGGTGGATTGTTCTCAGTTCCAAAGGCGCCTCAAAACTCGGCTTTACCTGCTGGTATGTTATAAAACCTGCAAAGATTGTAACGATACCAAACACGACATTCCGCATCATCATCTTCTCTGGATTTTCAAGCAGGTCTTTTATGGGCGACATCAGTTCCTTTGCCCCCTGTTCTGTAAATGAAAAGACCAGCAGAACACCGATGATAATGAAAAACATATACATTGTGAACAGGCTGCCGGGGATAGGCTGTTTCAGGATTATGCCAAAGAATATCTTAAAGAAACTGTAAAATATCCCTATTACTATTACAGCCAGAAGCAGTCTTGATATCTTCATCTTTATCTTACCTCTTTATTTTGTTTTACGATATTCACGCTCAAAAATCGCCCAGATTGCAAGGCGGAGCAAGGCTTCAAGCGAGGCATACTTTAGCAGTATGTTGAGCGCAGAAGCCGCAGCGACAACGCAGCAGATGGGCGTTTTTCAGCGTGAACTATTATTTTGAATTAGCCATAAACTTGACTAACATCTCAAATTCGCCTGCTGTCATCTTGTCCTTGTAATCCTTTGGCATCACCCCGGGTAGACACGGTCCTGTCGGACACTGTTTGGCTATATCTGCATCAGGGTCAAGTACAGCCCTCCTGATATAATCTTCTTTCCTTGCTGCACCTATCTTTGTTAAATCTGGTCCTAAAACACCAGGCTGCCCGGCAATCTTGTGGCATACGCCGCAACCAAGTTTTGCAACCAGTTCCTCAGGTTTCTTTGCCGGTGATGCAGGTGCTGTTTCTGCTGCCTTCTCATCTTTGCCGGCAGGCGCACCTGTTGGTATCTTTACAGTAACCTCCTGTCCTGCCTTTTTCTGGAGATATGCAATAACAGCATCAACCTCTGCCTCATTCAAACCGATAGCGCCTGTTGTAACATTTGGCATAGGACTCTCGGTATCGTTTGTCCCTTTTACGCCAAACCCAGCAACAACAAACGCAGACGGTATAACCATAGACTCTTTTATATATTCTTCAGATGTCTTTGCCTTACCTTTATATCGCGGGTCTTTCAAATGTTCCATTGCCATAGATGCTACTGAATCAAGAATAGGTGCCCTGCCACCAACTGGATTATGGCACAACGTGCATGTCCCCTTACCATTAAATATCTTGTCACCGAGTGCTATGAACTGGTCCATGGTCATGCTGCCAAGATTCAATTTCTCCTCAACAGGCGGTGCCTCTGGCTTCACCTGAGGTATGCCGTAACTGGCATAAAGTGCATAGAATAAAATAACACAGAAACTGAAACCAACAACTTTAAGAAAGGTTCTCATATCTTACCCCTTTAAGCCTTTTTACTGCTTATCTGATTAAGCCAGAATATAAATATGACTATTGCCATAAATATTATAACGCCTATAGAAACTATCTGGGCAGAATAGCCGATCGTTGGTGTAAATGCATCCGCTGAATTGTCCCTCATTATTGCATAGACATGCCAATGCTGCCTTATACCGCTCCTTATATATCCCATAAGTCCCATAAGCCATGTAAAAGAAACAGCAAGAAGGAAGAGCGCATACTGACTCCTGTCAGGGACATTGCCCCATTTTAAAGGGGCTACATCCTTTGCACCCTTAAACATAAGGACATCTATGATAATGCAGAATATGATAACGGAAAGTGTTGATGCAACCTGCGGCACAGAAGAACCAACTTTTAGAACAGTATTTGTGAAATAACCATAATACACACCGAGGAATACGATATTTATTATCGCACCTGCAAATATCGCTGTCTGCGCGATATTTCCGTACTTCGCCCATGAAACAGTGGCAACCTTATTTGCCCTCCTGTAGAGGAGGAAACTCAGGAATGTAAAGAGTATCATTATGTTTACTGCTGTATTCTTTGCAGGCATGATGCCAAGGGGACCTAAATATTTATGATACGGACCGCCAAGTGCCTTTAATTCTGCCTGTGTCATAACAAGTGTATGGGGTGTAAACCAGACGAGGAAACATGCAATAATTACAAATGCTATATACTTGATGTATTTATTATACCTGACAGCGCCTTCACTCCTGCCCATGCCGCACCAGAGGTAATAATTTGCTGAAAGAAAGAGTGCCCCGATAAGGACAGCCTGTATGATAAACAACCATGCAAATACACCGCCCATAAGGGTAATGCCCATCTGCTGGCTGTATGCATAAATTTCTGCTGTAAGCCAGTAACCTGCAAATGGCAGCGGGAGGAGGGCTGCAATGGCTATAAAGTTTGCAGTGTATCCCATCCAGTCATAGTGTGCCTTTTCATCTCTGGTCTGTGCACTTAAGAACCTGTATGCTGCGTAAGCGCCAACAACAGAGCCGCCGTAGGCAACATTAGCGACAAATCTGTGGAGGTTTATCGGATTCCAGAGAAAGTTATGGATAACTGCCCAATCGTTGCCCTGAAATACGCCTGCTGCATCAACCCCGCCCGGGCTCATCATGAATGTAACCCATGCATTGGCAAGGAACATGAGGGTAGTTCCGACAGCATTCAATATAAGACCTATTGTAAGGTGCACCCATTTTTTAAACCCGTGTTTCAGCCAGTTCCAGCCGTAGTAGTATATATATAACGAGGCGCTCTCTGCAAAAAACAGAAATGCATACGCAAGCATTGTTGAGCCAAAGATATTTGCCATGTATTTAAGGAAATCAGGATAGAATACTATGAGAGAAAATGCCAGGAGACCTCCGAATACTGCTGTAATAGAGTATGCAGTAAGGCTTATCTTTATAAATTCATAAGCCATCTTGTCATATCTTTCGTCTTTTGTGGCAACGCCGATACCTTCAATAATCAAGACGAAAATCGGTACCGCCAGAACAAATGCAGCAAACCAGAGGTGCAGTTGTGCAGCGAGCCATATAACTATCCTTCCGTTAAAACCCTTTACCTTCGGATAATCAGATTCCTTTAGTTTTGGTGCCGGCGGGTATGCTGGTTTTGCCTTATCTTCTTTTACAGCAGTCTCTTCAGCAGGTGCAGCAGCAGCATCCTGCTTTACCTCTTCTGCCAGTACAATGGATAAAGGCTGAAGACTGAAGACTGAAGACTTTGATGTAATATTTAATATTATCGGACTTGCTAATACCAGGAACAGGATAATAAAAAAGGTCAATGTAATCTTTTTGGAAAATTTCATCTTGCAGGCTCCTTAAAAATCTTTTAATTAGCGGTGAAAAAACAGTGATAAGCCCTGCATCTTCATCAGTCCAACATCAAGCAACAGGAAGTATATTAAACTCACTGCAAGAAACACAGTAAAGACGATTATTGATTTCATAAAGGATACCCCCTTATTTTAAAAGCCAGATGAAAAATACCATGACAATGATGGAAACTGCAATAAAGAGTGCCGGACCTGCTATGCCTGACTGCCCTTTTTCATGCATTTTAACCCCCGTCTATTGACAATACCTGAATTCTATAGTAACAACACTGTCATGAAAATTGAGAAGAAAAATGCCGTTGATATGCTGATTGCGGTTGGACTTATTGTAAACATCCTTACAATATTAACCATCCTGATTTTCTATTTTTCAAAGTAAAACGCTGTTTTTCTTATCAGTTTAGAAAAAACTTGTCAAGGCATTTTTTACCCGCGTGTAAACCTGAAATTTCATAATTTTATCAGGTATTTTTATGGCAATTAAAAATAATCCAACAAAATTAAAAAATGATATACGTTTTCTCCTCAAAGAAAGAAATGCAATACTTCTTGCCCACAACTACCAGCGTGACGAAGTTCAGGAGATTGCAGATGTGTGCGGGGATTCTCTGGGACTCTCGCAAACCGCCCGGAAATCAGATGCCTCTGTAATAGTCTTTTGCGGTGTGCATTTTATGGCAGAGAGTGTTTCAATCCTCTGCCCTGACAAGACTGTTATACTTCCAAGACTCGATGCAGGCTGTCCAATGGCAGACATGATTACAGGAGAAGATTTAAAAAAGGAGAAGGAAAAAAGACCCGGTGTTCCTATTGTTGCTTATGTCAATACAACCGCAGAGGTCAAGGCTATAAGCGACATCTGCTGCACATCAGCAAATGCTGTAAAGGTTGTAAACTCCCTTGAAGCAGAAACAGTCTATATGGTTCCGGACAGAAACCTTTCAATGTATGTGGCAAGGACGGCAAAAAAGAAGATGGAGTGGTGGGACGGGTTCTGTCCAACACATGAGAGATTAAAGCCGGCAGATGTATTAAAGTGTAAAGAAAAGAATCCTGACGCCATATTTGTATGCCATCCTGAATGCAGGACAGAGGTCATAGATTTAGCAGACCATGTATGCTCCACATCAGGCATGTATAAATTTGCAAAAGAGACAAAGGCAAAGACTATAATCGTAGGAACAGAGATGGGTATTTTATACAGACTTAAAAAAGAAAATCCTGATAAGAAGTTTATCCTTGCCTCAAAATCACTCATCTGCCCGAATATGAAACTCATAACATTGGAAGATATTCTTGAAGCGCTTGAAAAAATGGACAGGATTGTCAAAGTTCCAGAAGAAATCCGCATACCAGCAAAAAGGGCTCTGGACAGGATGCTTGAGGTGCCGAGGGACTGATGACACAGTGAATACTTATCAGCGTTCAGCAGTCAGGGGGCGGAAACAGCAAGTTGAATTTTACGCATAACGCATCACACATTACAGCCTTTCAAAAGGCATTAGAGGGCATCTCTTCTTTATGCCCCGGGCAGAGGTACGCCTTTTCCGGGCTGTTCGGCTCATCAAAGTCATTCCTTATATCAGAATTCTTCAGAAACACATTAAAGCCGTCCATAGTATTGGCACCCACGCAGGACGATGCTGAAGAATTGTATAAAGAATTTCTCTTCTTTCTGGGTGATAACACTGCAGCGATATTCCCATCTTGGGAAACCCTCCCTCTTGAGATACAAACCCCACACCCTGATATAACTGCATCCCGCCTCGAAGTCATGTACAGGTTGATCGGAAAAGATATCGGAATATTAATAGTTACACCACAATCACTTATGCAGAAGACCGTACCTGAAGGTATATTAAGGAAATATATCAGGCATATCAGACTCAATACAGAGGTCGGACTGGAAAAACTGATAGAAGACCTCATCTCAATGGGTTATCTGAGGACTGGCATTGTTGAAGGTCTTGGTGAGATGAGCATACGGGGAGGGATTCTGGATGTATTCCCGCCAATGTATTCAAATCCTGTAAGGATGGAATTTTTTGGAGATGAGGTTTCATCAATAAGGTTCTTTGACCCTGATACACAGAGGTCTCTGGACACAATATCTGATAAAGGCTGTAACACAGGAACAACACATATACTGGATGAGGTAGTGATTATTCCGTCAAAAGAGATAATCATCAATAGTGATACAAAACAAAAGGCTGCACAGAAGATAAAGGCAAGGTCTAAAGAAATTGAAATTGCGGGTAATACAGCAGAGATTTTTTCCGAACGGATAAAGGAAGGGATAATATTTTCAGGGATTGATTCTTTACTGCCTGTCTTCTTTGACCATGCCGAGAGTATCCTTTCATATACAGGGACAGATATGCCTGTGTTTATAATAAACAGCGGCAGGGTTAAAGATGAGATAAAAAGGTTTTCAGGAGAGATAAAAGAGATGGAGGCAAGGATGAAGGATGGGAGGCAATTCTTCCTTGAGCCGTCTCTACTCTATTTACCAGAAGAACTTCTGTTTACCTGTCTTGATAATATGGCTGTAATATCTTTATCCGATATCGGAACTCACAGCAAAACCTTTACTTCACATGACGCAGAAGAGATAAGATTAAATGCAATGTCAAACATGGACATAAGACAGGACATGGCAGCCATTGCCCTGCATATTTCTGGCAGGGAAAGGTCTCAAGCAAAAAATGAAGGGATGCTTCTGCCGCTGTCGAGCAGGATAAAGGAATGGCAAAAAGAAGGGTGGAAAATATTCATCACAAACCACAATATCGGGTCTGCTGAAAGGCTTAAGGAATTACTCGAGGGTTATGACCTATCTCCTGAAATAATAACAAAAAATAAAAGTATATACGAGTATCTGTCAGATGATACTAAAAACGGGTTATGGCTGGCAACAGGGAACATCCCATCTGGCTTCCGCCTCCCCGAATTAAAACTAGCAATAATAACAGAGGATGAGATATTCGGTGCAGGTGTCAGGAGGAGGTCACCGTCATTAAGGAAAACTGAAACATTTTTAACACAACTGAGCGACCTCAATACAGGTGATTATGTAGTCCATACCATGCACGGCATAGGCACATATCATGGATTAAAAAGGATAAATATAGAAGGTATTGAAAACGATTTCCTCATTATAGAATATCAGGGCGGAGATAAACTATATCTCCCTGTTACAAAACTTAACCTTGTAGG
Source organism: Deltaproteobacteria bacterium GWC2_42_11 (assembly GCA_001797495.1). Taxonomy (GTDB): domain Bacteria; phylum Desulfobacterota; class GWC2-55-46; order UBA9637; family GWC2-42-11; genus GWC2-42-11. The sequence continues at coordinate 5,392 of MGPS01000033.1, read as the reverse complement.
TAAATACATAGGCGCCGAGGGGATGATACCTGCCATTGACAAACTTGGCGGCGCTGGGTGGGAAAAGGTCAAAAGCAAGGCAAAGAAGGGTATAAGGGAGATGGCAGGTGAACTCCTGAAACTCTATGCAGAAAGGGAAATGCGCACAGGATTTGCATTCTCAAAACCTGACAGGTTGTTTGCTGAATTTGAGGCATCGTTTGAATATGATGAGACCCCTGACCAGTTAAGGACAATAGAAGAGGCGCTGAAAGATATGCAGGAAGACAAACCTATGGACAGGCTTATATGCGGCGATGTCGGCTACGGTAAGACAGAGGTTGCTATGAGGGCTGCATTCAAGGCTGTGATTGATAATAAACAGGTCGCTGTGCTTGTACCAACGACAATACTGGCACAGCAGCACTACCTGACATTCACAAAGAGGTTTTCTGCATATCCTGCAATAATTGAAGTTGTGAGCAGGTTTAAAAGCGTCAGGGAACAGAAGGAGATATTAAAAAGACTTTCAAAGGGCGGGATAGATATTATCATCGGGACACACAGACTTCTACAGAAAGATGTATCTTTCAGGGACCTCGGTCTCATAATAATTGACGAAGAGCAGTGGTTCGGGGTTGCGCATAAGGAGAGATTAAAACAACTGCGCAAGGAAGTTGATGTACTGACTTTAACAGCAACACCTATCCCAAGGACGCTGCACATGTCGCTGTCAGGCATAAGGGATTTGAGCATAATAAATACACCTCCTGAAGACAGGCTTGCAATCAAGACTATTGTTACAACATTTGACGACTCTGTTATCCGTGACGCAGTAATCAGAGAAATCTCAAGGGGCGGACAAGTATTTTTTGTCCACAACAGGGTTCAGAGCATGAACGTTATACAGGACTATCTGAAAAGGGTTGTGCCTGAAGTCAAAATTGGAGCTGCGCACGGGCAGATGGAAAGACATGCGCTTGAAAATGTTATGCTGGGTTTTATAAACAGGGAATTTGACATACTCCTTTCAACAGCAATAATAGAATCAGGGCTTGATATACCGTCTGCAAATACCATTATAATAAACAGGGCAGACCGCTTTGGTCTTGCACAACTTTATCAGTTAAGGGGAAGGGTCGGAAGGAGCAAACACCGTGCTTACTCATATCTCCTTATACCGCCAGAGAGCGCTATTACTGGTGACGCTTCCAAACGGCTTCAGGTTATTCAGGAACTGAGCGAACTTGGCTCAGGTTTCAGGATTGCCGCCCATGATATGGAGATACGGGGTGCAGGCGAACTGCTTGGCACAGTACAATCAGGCAGGATCGCTGACATAGGATTTGAACTTTATACACAGATGCTTGAAGAGGCTGTTATGGAGTTGAAAGGAGAAAAAAAGGAGCCGGAGACAGAACCAGAGATAAACCTGAAGGTATCGGCATATATACCGGATAATTATATCCCTGATATGAAACAAAGGCTCAATACCTATAAAAGGATGGCATCTGCTGCTTCCAAAGAAGAGATAGAAGATTTACGATATGAAATAATTGACAGGTTTGGGAAATGCCCGCCTACTGTAACCAATCTATTCAGAATAATGGAATTAAAATTATTGCTGAAGATTCTGCGCGCCAGTGAACTATCCTTAAAGGGCGAGAGACTCTACCTGACATTTGCAAAAGACGCGGCAGTACCGCCTGAAAAGGTATTAAACCTTATTAAACAAGCGCCAAATAGGTTTAGAATAATGCCTGATTCAAGGGTTGTTATGTTTGTCGAACACGGCAGGGATATTTTTGAGGATGCAAATTGTTTATTGCAAAAATTCTTGTAAGCAGTTTATAATTGAGGTAGATTAAATTTTTTGAGGGCTGGATATATCAATTATGGTTTATTTCAGAATATCAGTAATAATCTTATTATCAGTCACCATAGCCATTATCGGGTGCAAGAGCCAGAATCTTGAGGACATACTTCCACACAAGAAGGTACTTGTCCGTATAAACGATACAGAAATTACTGTGGAGGAATTCCAGAATACCATTAAAAGACTGTTATCGGATTCTGATACAACATCTTGGCAGGATAACAGCATGGAAAATATTGAATTAAAGAAAAATATCCTCTCTCAGATGATTGAAGAGAAACTTATACTGGATGAGGCAAGGAAGAAGGGGATAACGGCATCAGACGCAGAGGTTCAAAAAGAGATATACGGAATGGGTAAAGATTTGCAGAACAATGACTTTATTAAAACTGTAACAACAAGGTACGGGAGTCAGAAAAAATGGGAAGAAGAGATACAGAGAAAGGTCTCAATCAGGAAAACAATGGACATGATGGTGTTTTCAAAGGTGGCGGTACAGGAAAATGAGGTCTCCGCATACTATAACGAGCATAAAAACGAATTCAAGGCGCTGGAAAAGGTAAAGGCAAGAATGATTATACTGCCTACAGAGGATGAGGCTGACAAAACACTCAAGAGGTTAAGGAGAGGGGAAGACTTTACGAAGGTCGCAAAAGAGGTTTCAGCAGACAAAAACATATCTGATGCAGGCGAGTTTAATTACTACAGCAGAGGTGAACTCCCGAGGGAGTTTGAGGATGTAATATTCAATATCCCTCTTTCCAGGGCGAGCGATGTGGTAAAAACATCATACGGATACAATATATTCAGGGTAGATGAAAAGACTGCTGCACGAAATTTGGCATTTCAGGAATCTAAAAATTTAATTATTGAAAAACTCAAAAGGGAGAAGGGCGAAAAGGCATTCAATGAGTGGATAAAGAGGTTGAAAGAGAATGCAAAAATAGAAATAAGGGAGGAACTGTTATGAAGCAGGGGTTAGAGGTCAGTCGGCAATCGGCAGAAAGTAGGGTGGGCTCTGCCCACCAAAAAAGAAAGGTATACGTATCGGTGGGCATTACCCACCCTACAACCGGAAACTGCAAACTCGGGACAAGGGTCTTGAGTCTGATGCTATTTTTACTCATTACTCATCACTCATCACTCATCACGGCTTCTTATGCTGCTGTAACAGATAAGATTGTGGCTGTTGTAAACGACAGTATAATAACATTATCAGACTTAAATGCTGCTGCATCAATCAGGCTGGATGAACTCAGGAAGATAGGTAAACTCCCTGAAAAGAAGAAGATAATGGAGGCAAAAAGCATTATCCTCGACCAGTTGATTGAGAGAAAACTCGTTGAACAGTCAGCGAACAAGGCAGGGATAACAGTCAGCGAGAGAGAGATTGATAATGCAATAGACGATGTAAAGAAACAGAACAACATAGCACAGGATATGCTGCTGAAGGTTCTTACGGCAAACGGTATAACATTCAAGGAATACCGAAACCAGTTGAAAGACCAGATAAGGCAGGTGAAGTTCGTAAATAAGGAATTCCGTTCCAAGGCGACCATATCTGATGAGGACATAGAAACGTACTATAAACAGAACATGGACAGGTTCTACGAACCGCTTACATTCAGGATCCGCCAGATATTTCTGGCATTGCCCAAAGGCATAACAAGTTTACAGAAACAGGAAATTGAAAAGAAGGCGCGGGAAATACTTGTGAATATCAGGAACGGAGAAGATTTTTCTAAACTCGCATTATCCTACTCGCAGGGTCCAAACCCTGAAAACGGCGGCGACATCGGGCACATCAAGGCAGGTGAGATGGACCCCATTCTGGAAAAGATTGCATTATCTCTGAAGGTTGGCGGGACAAGCGATGTAATTCAGACGACAGCAGGTCTGCATATAATGCAGGTTACTGAAAGAAAAGAGCAGCATCCAAAACCCTTGGAGGCTGTTAAGGCTGAAATAAACAATATATTGTTTCAAAAGATCGCAGATGAGCGGTACAGGTTATGGGTGGAGGAACAGAAAAGCATATCTTATATAGAGGTAATGCTATAACGGTTACTGGAACCCAAAAATAGACATTGATTTTTGGGGAAACCTGCAAGTTGGCTGCCAGACGAGGCAGCGGACAATTTTTGAGACGAGCCGTATGTTCACCGATACGGTGAGGAACAAAAATTGGCCGATAACGAAGTATGGCAGCCAAATCGCAGGTTTGTAAAATAGCGAGGTTTTTAATCGCTATTTTACGGTGGAAATAGAATATTTTCATGAAGCCAACTATCGGTATAACAATGGGGGACCCGACAGGGGTCGGACCTGAAATAATTTTAAAGACAGTTTCAAACAAGAAGATTAAAAAGATTTGCCGAATTGTAATATTAGGCGATGAAGCAGTTCTTAAATATCAAGACTCAAGATTCAAGACCCAAGACTCAAGATACAGCATAATAAACCTCTCTGTATTAAACCCAGAAAAACTCAGACCCGGCAAACCTGCGAAAGCATGCAGCAGGGCAGCCATGTCTTATATTGAAAAGGCAGTAGAGATGGCATTAAAAGGCGATATAGACGCCATTGTAACAGCGCCTATAAACAAGGATGCAATAAACAGGGCAGGCTATAACTTCCACGGGCATACTGAATACCTTGCCCATCTTACACATACAAAAGACTATGTTATGATGCTTGCAGGGAAAAGTCTTAAAGTTTCCCTTGTTACAATACATGAGGCAATAAAAGATATTCCCGGTTTATTGAAAACAAAGGATGTCTTAAAGACAATACGGATAACCAACGATTCTCTAAAAGCATATTTTGGGATTAAAAATCCAAGGATTGCTGTTGCCGCACTAAACCCTCATGCAGGAGAAAGAGGGCTTTTTGGAGATGAGGAAAAAAATATAATCCTGCCTGCTGTTAAAAAAGCAATGGCACTCGGTATAGATGTCTCCCCTCCCCTCCCCTCTGATACGGTTTTTTACCGTACTGTTGTAAAAAAAGAATTTGATGCAGTTGTATGCATGTACCATGACCAGGGGCTCATACCATTAAAGCTCCTCCATTTTAAAGATGGCGTGAACATAACACTCGGACTGCCTATAATAAGAACATCCGTTGACCACGGCACTGCCTATGACATAGCATGGAAAGGGATTGCAAACCCTCAAAGCATGACAGCAGCAATAGAGACAGCAGTGGAGATGGTAAAGGCTAGAAAAACAGGGGCTGGGGGCTAGGGCTCGAGGGGCTCTGCTGGTTCAATCTTTTAGATTGGACCTGAATGTTTTGCTTCAGACTGTAAGCCTGAACCAGCAAAGAGTAAATGGTCGCTGTCCCTATTTTTTTTGGGGATTGCTCAGAATGAAGTTGCCGAGAATTGCGGTGTAGTGCTCATACCCGCAGACGATGGCGAGGTTCGTCAGAGGCGAAAAGTAGTGGCGAGAGCGCTCATTTAAGCGGTCAATAAGCTCGTGCACGACATTCTCGAACCCTTGCTTTTCCAAGACGGCGTTGTATTGATCGTGTTGG
>MGPS01000032.1:29257-32982 GCA_001797495.1 Deltaproteobacteria bacterium GWC2_42_11 | reverse complement strand
TATTTGGCGAATAAAAAAGTGGACAGGGTTAACGATAGACATCTTTGCGGTGGTCAATATCAAAAAAGATTGCTGTTTCAGGATTATGGAAGTAAAAGAACGCCCGATAGGAACGGGTGATTCTTAATGAAAAGGCATGATCAAGAGAGCGGACTTTTTTAACATGGAGTCTTGGGTCTCTCCAGTTGTTTTTGAAACGGTCTTCCTGAATTTTTAGAAGACGATGAATCTGTTTGGGTAATTTGTTGAGATTTTCTTTGAAGTCATCGGTATAGATTATCTGCATATTACATCAGATTGGCGGGTATTTTTTGAGAGCCTTTTGATAAGAGCGTTTAATACGTTCTGGATATGCGTATTCTTCAATATCTTCTTGAGGAAGGAGAAGATAAAATTCCTGACGCAAAGAACGGATTTCTTTTAAGACCAGATTTAAAAGTTGATGCGTATCTGATGTTTCACCTTTTATTTTTGCTTGGGCAGTCCCCATGTTTTTTAGTATAGATTCTATAAATATTTTTGTCAATGAATTATTCTCTTGCTGCGGGAGAAAAAGAGGGAGAAAAAGAGGGTCAGGTCTTGAAATATGACTTTTAGAAAACTGCCCGCAACAGTAGATAACATGCTAAAGTAGATTGATATTATGGAAATTATAAAATCCCCCTCACCTTAATCCTCTCCCCTCAGGGGAGAGGGGATGGTGAGGGTTTTATTCTAAAAAGATAATGCAGGATTGCTTGAAAAAGGTAGTGTGATAAAATAAATCAGGAGGGGATTTATTTCAGGATATGATATAATTTAGATAATCTATACAATACTAAACATAAGGAGAAATAATAGGGTCGGAAATAATAGGGGAAATAATAGGGTCGGGAAATAATAGGGTCAGCGACCATTAAGCAAGTAGGCTGGGCTTTGCCCGCCAAAATATATTGGATTCCCGTTTGCACGGGAATGACAAAATGGGGAATTATTAGCGGAGGTGCGAAATGAAGGGGAAAATACAGGGTTATGGGTCATGGGTCAAGCCTGCCCCTGCAAGCCTGCCCTCGAATGCTTCTATCGGGGGTAGTAAGCAGGGGGGTCAAGGGTCAGAGGGCAGAGGGCAGAGGGCAAAAACTCTACGCTCTATGCACTATGCTCTATGCGTCATACTTATCACTGTTTTCACAGGCTGCGCAGGACCACAACAGGAGGTTCAGCAGCAGAAGCCTGATGAAAAGGTCTTGACAGACAAACTCCCGCACAAGGTTGCAGTCCTGCCGTTTGGTAACGAGACAGAGGAAATCGGCGTATCAGGACAGGTAAGGAAGAGTTTTTCAAACCACTTTAGTTCAAAGCCATATATTAAGATAGACCCGTCTGTTGTTGACGCAAAGGTAGCAGAACTTGAAAAGAACACAGGCAAGACCATATTAGAGATACCGTCAAAGGAGGCTGCAGACGCCATTGGTGTGGACGGTCTTGTCTATGGCAAGGTTACTGACTATAAAAAGATATATGCGGTTGCATACTCACAGATAGGTGTAGAGGCAGAGGTCTGGATGGTAAACACAAAGACAGGCGAAGAGGTCTGGAGGTTCAAAGAGGCTGTTCGTTACCACGAAGGCGGTGTATCGCTTTCACCAATCGGTCTTGTTATGACAGCAGTTTCCACTGCAATGAATATAAGGGAGATTCAGAGGATACGGGTTATAAATGAACTGGGCTGGAAAATCAATGAAAAGGTGCCTGCGCCTGCTGGAATAAAAACTGCTGCAAACCCTGTTATAAAGAATGCCCTTTCAAATGCAAAGGAAGGGGCGTTTGGCAGCGGCAAGGTATTTAAGGTTGCTATGGAGGGTGAAGCAGGGCTTATAGGCTTATTTGAGATAGGCGGTTTTAAAAAAGGTCTCGCAATGAAAGAGATAAACCCCGGCGAATACCTCGGCGAGTATGCGGCAGCGCCAGGGGACAATATAAAAGATGCGCCTGTTGTTGTTTATTTGAGAAGGCCGACGGGCGAAGAAAGCAAATGGCATGATGTAAGCGGTCTTGTTGTTATTGATACAACAGCACCCCAACGTACTGAAGGACTAAAGGGCAGGGCATTTATAGACCGCATTGAACTTTCGTGGAATAAGGTATCAGCAAATGACCTCGCTGGCTATAAGGTGATGAGGAGCATAAAGCCTTTGTCAGGCTATGAGGAAAAAGGCTTTATTGAGGAAGATAAGTTTATTGATAAGGATATGAAACCCGGTGAGGCGTATTACTATTATGTTGCTGCAGTTGACATGGCAAAAAACGAGGGTGAGCATTCAGAGACAGTCAACCTGACACTCAGGCAGAAAGAGCCTGTTGCCTTAAAAGGGAGCATTAAGAGTGATAAAACCCTCTCTGCCGGGACATATATATTAGGCGGTGATGTTGTGGTTGATAAAGGGGTTGTCCTGAAGATTGAGCCTGATACAAAACTCCTGTTTGAAAAAGATGCATCTTTAAAGATAAGCGGCAGTCTTACTGTATCAGGTAAAGACGGGATGTGGGTTGAGTTTTTGCCAAAGTCACCTGATTTAACATGGCGCGGGATTATTATAGACGGGGGCGAGGCAACCATCTCTTATGCGAAGATAAGCGGCGCCAAGGCAGGGCTTACAGCATTAAAAACGGGCGCAAGGGTATCAAATACGATTATTGAAGGGAATGAAACAGGATTACTTACCAGTGGGACTCCATCGCCAAATATATCAAAGACAGTAATCTGGCAGAACCAGACAGGGGTTGTTATGGATTCTGCGCAAACCGTTATAGAAAAGAGCGATATCGCACAGAATAAAACAGGCATCCAGATTAAGAAGTCATCTCCGACAATAAAAGAGAACAATATCCATGACAATGAGATAAATATTGACGCAGGCGATGCCGCTGTAAATGCTGACGGGAACTACTTTGGAACGATTACATTTGAAGAGATGAGGTTTAAAGGAGGCGTAAAGGCAATCTCTGTCCTTGATAAAAAATATCCTGAAGGCAAACCTGTTCAGGCAGTTGTGAACCCGTATGCCAGTTTAAGTCCTGAAGAAAAGAAGCAGAAGGTCGCTGAACTCCTTGTGAGTTCAGGGAGGTATTTCAGGGAAAGGAATTTCGGCAAGGCAGTTTCGATTTTTGAAGAGGTTTTAAAACTTGAGGAAAATCCGACCACATACTATTATACAGCGCTTTCATATCAGGGCATGGAGGACAATGAAAAGGCGCTTCAATTCCTCAAAAAGGGGGTTGAAAAATTTCCGCTTGATGCGAACATCTCAAAGGCATACGGGCTTTTGCTCTATCAAATCGGAAAAGACGACGAGGCAAAAAAGGCAATGAAAGAGGCATTGAGGCTGAACCCAGGGGATAAGCAGGTAAAGTTTTTACTGGAAAGGCTGGAGGGGAAATAAGTAGTTGGCGCTGAAAAATGCCCATCTGCTATGTTGTCGCTGCGGCTTCTTCGCTCAACATACTACAAAAGTATGCCTCGCTTGAAGCCTTGCTCCGCCTTGCATCTGGGCAATTTTTGAGCGTCAACTTTGCTATATTTTTTACAGTATGAACTAAAATAGATAATAATGGGAGGCTGGATGATTAAAAAGTTATCAGGTATCAGTTATTGGTTATCAGTTGTAGTTTTTGTCTTTACTCTTTACTCATTACTCATAACTCCTTACTGCCTTTATGCCGAACCCATCAAAACCACACTTGAA
>MGPS01000032.1:10495-29190 GCA_001797495.1 Deltaproteobacteria bacterium GWC2_42_11 | reverse complement strand
GGGTTGGCGCTGCTGATGAGGAAGAAAATATCGCAGGTATCGCCCATGTATTTGAACACATGCTCTTCAAAGGCACTGCAAGGCGCAAGGTCGGCGAGATTGCAAAAGAGATAGACGCAGCAGGCGGCCATATAAATGCCTTCACATCCCTTGACCATACTGTTTATCATCTCGTCATTGCAAGCAGGTATTTTGATAAAGGGCTGGACATAATTTCAGATGTGATACAGCATTCTTCATTCGACCCGGATGAACTCGCAAAGGAGACGGAGGTGGTGCTTGAGGAACTCAAGATGGGTGAAGATGACCCGGGCAGGAAACTTTATCTGAAATTATTGAATACAGCCTATACTGTCCACCCTTATAAAAAACCTGTTATAGGTTTTCGCAATACTGTAAAAGGACTCAAAAGAGAAGACATCCTGAACTTCTTCAGGAAGTGGTATATACCGAACAATATGACACTTGTTATTGCAGGAGATTTTGACAGCAGCAGGGCGTTAAGCGAAATAAAAAAATCTTTCAAAGATTTTAAGTCCGCCGCTGACCCTCACAGGGAAAGACCATCAGAACCCGGACAGAAAGAGTTAAAGGGTTTTGTATTAACAGATGATATCAAAGAGGCACGGATGGGTCTTGCATTCCATATCCCTGAATTGACCCATCCTGACATCTATGCCATAGACGCACTTGCCTTGATACTTGGACAGGGTGAGAGTTCAAGGCTCTATCAGAGGCTGAAAGGCAAGGAGACAATAGTAAATTCCATTTCATCTTATGCAATGACACCCAGGGAACCGGGGATATTTTTTATAACAGCCGCTCTTGAAGCACAGAACAGCAAAAAGTCCATTGAAGGGATTTTAGATGAAATTTACAGGATAAAATACCACAATGTATCAAACGTTGAACTTGAAAAGGCAAAGTTGAACCTTGAAAGCGAATTTATATACTCAAGGGAAACAATGGAAGGCAGTGCAAGACAGTTGGGTTATTTTGAGACATCAGCAGGGGGCATTGATTATGAAAAGAGATATCTTGAGGGCATATCAAAGATTACACAGGCTGACATCCAACGTGCTGCAGAGAAATATCTTAACATCAGTAACATGACAATAGGTCTTTTGGCGCCAAACACTGAGAAAGGCACGATAACCGCTGATGCTATATTAAAGAGTGTGCAGGGGGCTACTTCTAAAGCCGAAGCGGGTTACAGGAAGGTAACTTCAGAAGAAAAAGGAAAGGCACATGAACCAGTTAAGGTTAAACTTGATAACAACATAACCCTTATCATTAAGGAAGACCATACAAACCCCGTTGTGGCTGTCCATGCTGCATTTCCGGGTGGTGTGAGGCTGGAAGATGAAAAGACAAACGGCTTGAGCAACTTCGTTGCAAAGATGCTTACAAAGGGGACAAAAAAACGGACTGCCCTTGAGATAGCAAAAGAGATTGAGGGTATGGCAGGAGGTATTGATGGATTTTCAGGAAGAAACTCTACGGGCATATCGGGAAAATTCTTAAGCAGGTTTTTTGATAAGGGGTTTGAGATATTGAGCGACTGCCTCCAGAACCCCTCTTTTCCTGAGGATGAGATTGAAAAAACAAGGAGGGAGATTCTGGCATCAATAAAATCTCAGGAAGACTATCTCCCCGGCTATACATTCCAGATTTTCAGTGAGACCCTCTTTGAAAAACACCCTTACAGGATGAATACCCTCGGAACAGAAAAACTAATAAAAGGATATAAGAGGGATGACCTCTTGAAATTCTATGAGACACTTATCCATCCTGAAGCAATGGTAATATCTGTTGCAGGAGATATAGACGCAGAAACTGTTATTGAAAGGGTAAATGAGTTATTCAAATTCAACAGAAGAGTTAAACCTATGCAGATACCTCCTTCTGAAAAAAGACAGACTTCTATCAAGAAAAAAGAGATATATAAAGAGAAGCAGCAAACCCATATTGCAATCGGTTTTCTCGGAACAACAATAAGTGCAGATGACAGGTATCCGCTGCAGGTTTTATCCAGCATACTTTCAGGACAGGGAGGAAGGTTGTTTATAGAACTGAGGGATAAAAAGAGCCTTGCGTATTCTGTCACCACAGTCCAGAGGGATGGTGTTGAACCCGGCTTCTATGCAGTCTATATAGGCACAAGCCCTGAAAAGACAGATGAGGCAGTAAGCGGGATATTAAACGAACTTAAAAAAGTTATAAATGCAGGCGTAACAGATGAAGAGGTTGAAAGGGCAAAGGGTGAGATTATAGGGAATTATGAGATAGGCCTTCAGGAGTCTTCCGCACAGGCATCTGACATGACATTTAATGAACTATACGGACTCGGATTTGATGAATACAAACGGTTTGCAAAAAAGATTAGGTTTGTCACTAAAGAGGATGCGCTTAAGGCGGCAGGGAAGTATATAGACCTGAACGGATATACAATCGTCATTGTTGGACCGCACTCAAACAGAAAATAAATCCTTGAAATATTTTTTTAAAGACTGTAGATTGAAAAAGATGGGTAATGGGGAGTTGCATCACATCTCCCATAATCTAAATCTAGCGAGAGTGGCGGAACTGGCAGACGCGCTGGACTTAGGATCCAGTGGGCAACCCATGGGGGTTCAACTCCCCCCTCTCGCACCAAGCAGGATAAACCCTCATGAGCCATATCTCACAAAGGGGAATGACATGACAGAAAGGAAAGGTGGATGAAGGTATCTATTGAAGATTTAAGCGCTGTCAAGAAAAAGGTAGTTGTAGAAATCCCTCCTGAAAATGTGCAGAAGGAGGTTGAATCTGCTTACAAAAACTTGCAGAAGACTGCCAGCATACCCGGTTTCAGGAAAGGGAAGATACCAAGGGATATCCTTGAAAAATACTACGGAGACCATGTAAAGGATGATGTAACCAGCAAACTGATAGACGATTCATATCCGTCTATTATAAAGGAGCACAAAATTTCGGTAACCTCCCGCCCTGAAATATCCGATATAAGTAATATACAGGCAAGCGAGTCTTTTAAATACACCGCTGTGGTGGAGGTAAAACCTGAGATAAAGGTAGAGGGTTATAAAGATATTAAGATAAAGAAGGAGGAGGCTTCTGCAACCGATAAAGAAATAGATGACGCAATGAACCTTCTCAAGGAACGGCATGCAACTTTTAAGGATATAGAAGGTGATGCTGCCGCAAAAGAGGGCAACCTCGCTGTAATAGATTTCACAGGGAGTATTGACGGCAATCCCATCAAGAACGGGATGGCAAGCAACTACTCGCTGGTAATAGGTTCAGGGGCGCTCTTAAAGGAATTCGAAGAAGGCATATTGGGTATGAAAAAAGATGAAGAAAGGGATATAAATGTGAATTTTCCTGAAGACTATGCAAATAAGGAACTCGCAGGAAAACTGGCTGCCTTCAGAATAACCCTTAAAGGTCTTAAAGAAAAGGTGCTTCCTGATTTAAATGATGATTTTGCAAAGGATGTTGACTGCGAGACAGTTGAACAGTTAAGAGAAAAGATGAAGGAAGACCTGAAGAGACACAAAGAATCTTCTGAAAACGAAAGGGCAAGGGATGAAATAATAAAAGAACTTATAAACAGAAATACATTTGAAGTCCCGAAATCTCTTGTTGAACATTACAACAATTACCTCATAGGGCATGCAGTTGAGAGGTTTAAAAAGGGGATGATTGACAGCGGCGAGGTCGGGCTGTCTGCTGCACAGTTAAAGGAAAAATATGCGAAGATGGCGGAAGAACTTGTAAGAAGGGATATTATTATAGATGCCATATCAAGGTCTGAAAATCTGACGGTTTTGGACAGTGAGATAGATTCAAAAGTAAAAGAGATTGCGGAAAGGCGTAAAGAGTCTTTCTCTTCCATGAGGGAGAGGATGGAAAAAGAAGGGGAAATAACGTATATTAAAGAAAGCCTTCTGGAAGAGAAGGTATTTAATCTGATCCTCTCTGGCACAAAATAAATCAGTACACAAAACGAAGGAGGAATAATGGCTCTTATACCAATGGTTATAGAACAGACAGGGAAGGGTGAGAGGGCTTATGATATATATTCAAGGCTCCTTAAGGACAGGATTATATTTCTTGGGACAGCAATAGATGACGATATTGCAAACCTGGTTATTGCCCAGATACTTTTCCTTGAGTCAGAGGACCCTGAAAAGGACATAAACATTTATATAAACTCACCTGGCGGGATTGTAAGCGCTGGTCTTGCAATATATGATACAATACAGTATGTGAAGCCTAAGGTCTCAACAATATGCGTGGGACAGGCTGCAAGCATGGGGGCGCTCCTCCTTGCAGGCGGCGCTGCAGGCAAAAGGTTTGCACTCCCTTATTCAAGGATATTGATACACCAGCCTTTGGGCGGCGCCCAGGGGCAGGCAACAGATATAGGCATTCAGGCAAGGGAGATACTGCGGATAAGGGAACAACTCAACATGATTTTCGCTAAACATACAGGACAGCCTATTGATAAAATAAGTGTGGACACAGAGAGGGATTTCTTTATGACTAGTCAGCAGGCAAAAGAATATGGTATAATTGACACAATAATAGAGCGAAGGGCATAGCATTATCAGGAGGCTGTATGGTTGATAACAAAAGGAAGATTAATGGTAAAGCTCTTATCTGCTCGTTCTGCGGCAAGGGACAGAACGAGGTAAGGAAACTGATAGCAGGACCGATGGTATATATCTGTGATGAATGCGTTGAGTTATGTAATGATATTATTGCAGAGGAATATGAAAAGGAGCAGTTCAACCGCAGGGAATCTACCATACCAAAACCATCAGAGATCAGAAAGATACTGGACGACTATGTCGTGGGGCAGGAAAAGGCAAAGAAGATTCTGTCCGTAGCAGTCCACAACCATTACAAGAGAATAGATAGCAGGGTGAGCCTTGACGGTGTGGAACTCCAGAAAAGCAACATCCTCCTCCTCGGCCCGACCGGTTCGGGTAAAACCCTCCTTGCCCAGACCCTTGCAAGAATATTAAATGTCCCGTTTGCAATAGCAGATGCCACAACCCTTACAGAGGCAGGTTATGTCGGGGAAGATGTTGAAAATATTATATTGAGCCTGCTCCAAAACGCTGACTACGACATAGAGAGGACGCAGAGGGGCATCATATATATAGATGAGATAGACAAGATTTCCAGGAAGGGAGACAGCCCGTCCATAACAAGAGATGTCTCAGGCGAAGGTGTTCAGCAGGCGCTGCTTAAAATTATTGAGGGGACACTGGCAAGCGTGCCGCCAAAGGGCGGCAGGAAACACCCACAGCAGGAATTCCTCCATGTGGATACAGCAAACATCCTGTTCATCTGCGGCGGTGCATTTGCAGGGCTTGAAAATATCATACAGCAAAGGCTGCAGAAAAAAGCCATGGGCTTTGGCGCGGATATAAAGAAGGGTGGACAGTATATAAACGATGTCCTGCACAATGTCGAACCACAGGACCTGCTTAAATATGGTCTGATACCTGAATTTGTAGGGAGGCTGCCGGTTGTGGCAGTCCTTAACGAACTGGACGAAACAGCGCTTGTAAGGATACTGACTGAGCCGAGAAACGCCATTTCAAAACAATACCAGAAGTTGTTCGAGTTCGAGAATGTAAGACTCAAGTTTACTGACAGCGCACTCGCTGCTATTTCAAGGGAAGCGATGAAACGGAAGACAGGCGCCAGGGGGCTACGTGCAATACTTGAGAACTCAATGCTCGATATAATGTATGAACTCCCTTCCCAGACCAACATAAAAGAATGCGTAATAAACGAAGATGTTATTACAGGGAACGGGCACCCTATCATTGTATATGAAAAAAAGGCTGAGACAGCATAGAGGACGGACAACAAATAACAGGCATATTTATCAGGAGAGGTTAACAGAATGTTTTTTAAAGAAGACAAAGATACCGGCTTTCAAAAGGGGAAAGAAATCATAGCATCTCTTATGCCACTTCGCGATATTGTGGTGTTCCCGTACATGGTGGTACCGCTTTTCGTGGGGCGGGAGAAGTCCATAAACGCACTTGAGTTTGCAATGGCAAACGGCAAGAACATACTCCTGTCTGCACAGAAGAAAGCCAAGACAGACGACCCTGCAGAAGAGGATATACACAGCATCGGCACGCTCGCAACCATACTGCAACTTTTAAGACTCCCTGACGGGACAGTCAAGGTGCTTGTTGAGGGGAAAAGGCGGGCAATGATAAAAGAGTTCATCCCTTCAAAAGAATGTTTTATGGTAAAGGCAGAAGAGATGTTTGAACCTGGTGGAAATACTTCAGAGACCGAGGCAATAGCAAGGAATTGTCTGAGGGCGTTTGAGACATACGTAAAGTTGAATAAGAACATCCCCCCTGAGATGATCATGTCAGTATCTTCTATAGACGACCTCGGCAGGCTTGCTGACACAATAGCATCTCACCTCCAGGTAAAGATAACTGACAGGCAGTCCATACTGGAGGTCTGGGAACCGACACAAAGGCTCGAAAAACTTTATACGCTCCTTGAAGGTGAGATTGAAATACTCGGGATAGAGCAGCGGGTAAGGAACCGCGTTAAAAAACAGATGGAGAAGTCCCAGAAGGAATATTACCTCGGCGAACAGATGAAGGCAATACAAAAGGAACTCGGGGAAAAGGACGAATTTAAGAACGAACTGCACGAACTTGAAGAGCGGATAAAAAACAAGAAGATGAGCAAGGAGGCTGCAAAGAAGGTCAAACACGAGTTCAAAAAACTCAAACTCATGCCGCCCATGTCTGCAGAGGCAACAGTTGTCCGCAACTATATAGATTGGATACTTTCTTTGCCGTGGATGGAGATGACAGAGGACAAAAAGGATATAGATGCAGCAGAAAAAGTGCTGGAAGAAGACCATTACGGGCTTAAGAATGTCAAAGACAGGATAATTGAATACCTCGCTGTCCACAGCCTTGTAGAGGAGATAAAGGGACAGATACTCTGTTTTGTAGGACCTCCGGGCGTTGGCAAAACCTCTCTGGCAAAGTCAATTGCCAGGGCAATGGGAAGAAAATTTATCAGGGTGTCACTCGGCGGTGTTAAGGATGAGGCAGAGATAAGGGGGCACAGAAGGACTTACATAGGGTCAATGCCAGGCAAGATTATACAGTCATTAAAAAAAGCAGGCTCGAATAACCCTGTGTTCCTCCTTGATGAGGTCGATAAGATGTCCACAGATTTCAGGGGCGACCCTGCTTCAGCGCTGCTTGAGGTCCTGGACCCTGAACAGAACCATACATTCAATGACCATTACCTTGACCTTGATTACGACCTTTCAAAGGTAATGTTCATAACAACGGCAAACAGCCTGCACGGCATACCATACCCTCTCCTCGACAGGATGGAGGTCATAAGGATTGCGGGGTATACTGAATATGAAAAGTTGAATATAGCCAAAAAGTTCCTTGTGCCTAAGCAGTTGAAGGCACACGGGCTGCCAGAGGATAATATCAGGATTACAGACAGTGCCATACTGACAATTATAAGACGGCACACAAAAGAAGCGGGGGTAAGGAACCTGGAAAGGGAAATCGCATCTATCTGCAGGAAACTGGCAAAGGCAATTATCAAGAAGGGTAAAGACACAAATATAGAGGTGAGCCAGAAAAATATCGCAAAATATCTGGGTGTGCCAAAATACCGTTACGGTATAAGTGAAGAAAAGGATGAGGTCGGCGTAACAACGGGGCTGGCGTGGACAGAGGCCGGAGGTGAATTGCTTTCAACAGAGGTAACTGTCATGCCGGGGAAGGGAAAACTCATAATAACAGGCAAATTAGGGGATGTCATGCAGGAGTCAGCACAGGCTGCAATGAGTTATATCCGTTCAAGAGGCGGGGTGATGGGTCTTGCAAAGGATTTCTACCAGAACATTGACATACACATACATGTCCCTGAAGGTGCAATACCAAAGGACGGTCCCTCTGCAGGCATAGCAATCGCAACATCCATTGCATCAGCGCTTATAAAGATACCTGTTAAAAAGGATATTGCAATGACAGGCGAGATAACGTTACGCGGCAAAATTCTCCCCATAGGCGGGCTGAAGGAAAAGATACTTGCAGCACACAGGGGCAATATGAAGACAGTCCTCATACCTAAAGAAAATGAAAAGGATATAAAAGAAATACCTGCAAATATCCGCAAGGAGATAGATATAAAACTCGTTGGACACATGGACGAGGTGCTGAAACTCGCACTCGCAACAGATAAGCCTGAAGACATACTCAGGAAAGAGCCTGATAAAGACAACGTCTATGAGAAGGCTGATGTGACGCAATCTATACCTGACAGCCAGGTAATTACACACTGAATCAGAAAATGGGATAATCCACATCTTTATGCCCACAGCATAAAAAACAGCATAAAAATGTATTGACTTTATTTCCAGTAATATGCCAGTAATATGCCAGTAATATGGTAGATACCTGAAAATTTTTTTAGCCTGTGCTATGGCAGAACAAAACCAGAAACCCTTAAAGAAACTGGCATTTGCTGCGTCAGTAGGCATGTCTATGGTGCTTGCCACCTTTATAGGGCTTTACATAGGCATATACCTGGACAGCGTATTTTCAACAAAACCATGGCTGACGATAATATTCCTGATATTCGGCATAGCAGCAGGCTTCAGGAACATCTACATATTGGTAAATAAATATGGCAATTAGAGCAGCGGTCAGCAAAACAGAGGTCTTACAGCATATACCAAAGATAGTATTTACAAGCGCCTTTGTTCTATTGACTGCCGCTACTGGTATAAATCTGGTATCGCCTTTAACTTCTTTTGATGTGCTTATAGGCGGGATTGTAGGCATAATTAATTTTTACTGCCTTGCCTCAACAGTAAAACGCAGCATCGCCTTTGACCTGCACAGGATTAAGAGGTTTGTAGCATTCAGGTACTGGTTAAGGTTTTCTGCAACAGCAGTTGTTGTATATTATCTCGTTTCAAAACAGGTTGTACATCCTGCTGCATTTATAGCAGGTTTTTCCATTGTAATATTCACTCTATTCCTGGCATTATTAATCTTTGCTAAAAAAGAAGGTTTTTAATTTATGCACGAATCAATAATCCTGCCGCAGTTCGGTCTGCCGGTACATACTGCTGTAATGCTTTACATAATAGTTGCATTGACAGCATTTTCGTTTATACTCACAAAAAGACTTGAAATGGTGCCGGGCGGCATCCAGAGTATAATAGAACTCCTCATATCCGGCATAGAAAACCTTGTTGATGAGACAATGGGACACCACGGCAAAAGGTATTTCCCGTTTATTGCAACGCTCGGGATTTATATCCTGGTATCAAACCTCCTCGGGCTGGTACCCGGACTCCTTCCTCCTACTGCAAATTTAAACACAACAGCAGGGCTTGCAGTCATTGTATTTATTACAACCCACATAATCGGGGTCAAAGAGCACGGTATAAAGTATGTCAAACACTTTATGGGACCTGTATGGTGGCTGACACCGTTAATCTTCCCTATAGAGATTATAGGTCATCTTTCAAGGCCTATATCCCTGTCCCTTCGTTTATTCGGAAACATGATGGGGCATGAATTGATTGTAGGCGTGCTTTTAATACTTGTGCCGTTTCTACTGCCTCTCCCTATACTGCTGCTTGGTATTCTGGTGAGTTTTATTCAGGCATTTATATTTTCACTTTTAACAATGATGTATATAGGTGGAGCGCTGGAAGAGGCGCACTAGTTTATGCTCAAAAACACCCATCTGCGTTGTCAGTTAAAGCACGGTTGAAACCGTGCCTACAGAAAATGTAGGCACGAATTTATTCGTGCACATTGCGGTGCAAACCCTTGTCCTTCCTCGCATCTGGGCAGTTTTTGAGCATAAACAATCTCAAATTAATTGTAAGGGAGGTGAATCGGGATGAAGAAGATTTTATTGATGACGGTTATGGCAATGCTTATGCTTGCAGGCATTGTTCCAATGGCATTTGCACAAGAGGCTATGCATACTGCATCGCCAGCCGGTGGGAATAGCATTATCTTCTTTGCAGCCATTGCTGTAGCAGCAGGTATTGGCATGGGGATAGGCGCATTAGGAACAGGCATAGGTCAGGGGTTTGCTGTAAAAGGCGCTGTAGAGGGTATTGCTAGAAATCCGGGGGCATCAGGCAAGATAATGACCACAATGCTGATAGGTCTTGCCATGATAGAATCACTGGCAATCTATGTGCTGGTTATAGCATTGATACTCCTTTATGCAAACCCGCTTATTAAATATGTAGTGGGTTAAAAATAGTGTGATGAGTTTAGAAAAACCAGAAAGCCCTGCCTCTGTGCTGCAAAGGCAGGGCTTTGTTTTTTGCTTGATTTGTATGCACGGTTTATAATTACTGGTACAAAAAACTATTGTCAATAAGTTGTGCCTTTACCCTGTCCCCTTTTTTGAACTGTGTCTCTTCCTTTGGCAGGATGATGAGGCAATTGGCAGACACAAAAGAACACAGCATGCCTGACCCCTGACCTTCCAGAGGTTCTGCATAATATTTATCGCCTTTTGTTGTCAGCACTCCCCTTACAAAATGTGTCCTGTCAGGTTTCTTCTTTATATCCTCCATTAAAACAGCGGAGACAATCCGTCTTAAGACAGCCTTTCTTCCCATCATCTTGAGTAAAGCAGGTCTTACAAATTGTTCAAACACAACAAGAGAGGATATCGGGTTACCGGGCAGCCCGAATGTCGGCTTCCCCCCTATGACACCGAAGGCAAGTGGTTTGCCTGGCTTCATCGCAACCTTCCAGAAACGCATCTCCGTCCCCATCTCCTTTAACATATCCTTTACAAGGTCAAAATCACCGACTGAAACACCGCCTGATGAGACTATGCAGTCAGCGGCAGAAGCATATTTAAGTTTTTCTATCAGGTCATCTTTTCTGTCCCGTGCAATCCTCATCTGCAGAGGTTCTGCCCCGCACTCTTTTATCTGTGCTGATATTATGTAACTGTTGCTGTTTGCTATCTTGCCTTTTTCAAGCGGTTCGTCTATTTCTACAAGTTCATCACCTGTTGCAAGGACTGCAACCTTGGGCTTCTGATATACATTTACAAATGACTTGCCAATAGCAGCCATAATGCCTATCTCAATGGGTCTGATTACAGAACCCCTTTTAAGCAGGGTATTACCCTTTTTAAAGTCTTCACCTGCTTTTCTGATGTTATCACCTGCAATTGCTTCTTTAAATATCTTGACCCCTTGCCCCTGTAGTTTTTCCGTGTCCTCCACCATAATAACAGCATCTGCACTATCCGGCATAGGCGCGCCTGTCATTATCCTTATTGCCTCGCCTCTTTTCAAAGAATTCCTTGCAACATAACCTGCGGGCAGGTCTTCTGTGACAGTGAACGTCACAGGGTTATCTCTTGACGCACCTTTTGTATCTTCTGCAATTACAGCATAGCCGTCCATTGCAGAGTTATCCCATAGAGGATTATCCCTCCCTGACACAACATCCTCTGCCAAAACCCTATGCAGAGAAAACGGGATTGCCACCCTCTCCTGCCCCATGACATTTATCTCTGACAGGATTATTTCAAGTGCTTGTTCAACAGTTATCATCTTATTTATCTTGGGACTGAATCTTCCTGCAGGTTAAGACTTGCCACACTCGGATATATCCTTATTTTGTCCCCTGGGAATATCTTTGCAGTATTTTCTATATCATTCCACTTCTTGATTGCATCTACCGTGGCCCCAAACCTCCTCGCTATATCTGAGATTGTATCGCCTTTTTTCACAATGTAGTTGACCTCTTTCACACCTTTGGCTGCAAGTTTCCTGAGTTCTTTTTTTGCTATACCTGCAGATTTATTACCATTAGAAACAGCAGTATTTGCCATAACAGGAATTACCAGTTCCATACCCGGCTTTATCCTCCGTGTATCATTGAGATAGATTATCGGCTCAACAGTTATACCATATACCTTTGCTATTTTTGGAATCGTATCACCTTTTTTGACCCTGTGGGTAAGGAAATTCCTCTTTTCCTGCTGCGGGAGGAGTGCAAAGTTTTCATAAAATTTCTCTTTACCTTGTGGTGCTGGAATCCTTATCTCGTATTCATATACATCAGGGGTAGTAAAAAAACGGAGCAGTTCAGGGTTCAATTCCCTTATCTCCTCCAGCGAAGAGTTACTCGCCTTTGCAACAGCGCGCAGGTCTGTGGCGCCGGGAACAGTCACCTTCTCATATGCGGCAGGTTCTTCATACTCTATGTCATTAAAACCATATTTTTCAGGTTCTTTTGCAATAAGGAGTGCAGCCATAAACTTCGGCACATAGTCTTTAGTCTCCCGTTTCAGATACCTCTGCTTTGCCATTACCCAGAAATCAACTGTATTGTGTTTATCTATAGCCCTTGTTATCTTCCCTTCGCCTGCATTGTAACCTGCAGCAGCCAATTCCCACGAATTAAACATTGCATAAAGGTCCTTTAAATATGCTGCTGCAGCCCTTGTTGCCTTTTCAGGGTCGCGGCGCTCGTCAACCCATGTATTTATCTTTAAGCCGTATTTAAGCCCTGTCCCTTTTATAAACTGCCACATGCCGACCGCCCTTGCCCTTGAGTATGCGTTAGGATTAAAACCGCTCTCTATAAGTGCGAGATATGCGAGGTCTTCAGGCATATCATTTTCTTTGAGGGCACCCTTTATCATGGCGAGATATCTCGTTGACCTGCTGAGCCATCTCTCAAAGTATTTCTTTCCCCGTGTCTGGAAGTAATTGATAAAAAAACTGACCCTGTCATTAACTACAACAGGAACATCATATGTTATGATGTCTTCAAATTCTTCTGGCGAATCTGCAGATATTTCTTCAAGATTTTGAAGAAACCGGGATTCATCGGAAGTATCGGCATTACTATCCTGAACAATGCTTGTAACAGATATCTGTTCAACCTGCGGCTCAATCTTTGCAGAACCAAATGCAGGTGAAAATATTAAAAAAATTGCAGCAGCACAAGAAAACAGAATTATACCTTTTCTCAACATGCACCTCTGTTCTGATTATTCATTGCTTATTTTTGCAGGCATCCCTGAAGCAAGTTCAATTTCCCTGAACCTCTCCTTTATGTCTTCTGCTGTATTCTTTGCAGCAAGTTCTATTCTCTTGCCTGCAGAACTTATTGACTTTGTATATTCAAGAAAATACTCGTTTTTCTTTCCCCATTTTTTTGTCAGGTTATAGCCGTATGCCTTTATAGAAGCAGTGAACATTTCAAAACGAACAGCCCTTTTTATTATCTGTCCTATGGAATAAAACTTCTTGGTTGCCCTGTATGTCTCTGCCTGAAGTTCGTAATAACTCATATTTTTTGGCGTGAAAACAACATGGTGTGCATCATAGAGGCTCCAGTCCTTGCTTATAAGCCTGTTTTGCTGTTCCATTTCAAAATAGAACCTTGTGCCGGGGAGCGGTGTCAATATCATAAACTGGATGGATTCAAGGTCATTCTTTTTTGCAAAGTTAACCGTTTGCCTTATGGTTTCAACAGTATCATGGTCAGAGCCAAGCACGAACATCCCATGGATATTTATACCGCTGTTATGCAGTTTTTTAACACAGTTTTCAATATCTTCTACGCTCTGTTTTTTGTTGTAAATCTTTAACGTCTCAGGATTTACCGACTCAAATCCTATATAGACTGTATGGCAGTTTGAACGTTTCATTAAGTCCAGCAGTTCAGGATCCCTGGCAACCTCCACCCTCACCTGTGCAGTCCACGGCGGTGTGAGTTTATTTTCTATCATTGCCTTAAGCAGTTCTTTTGTGCGTTTTCTGTTTGCAGCAAAATTGTCATCGTAGAAAAATACCCAGTCTCCCCCCAAATCTTTATGCCTTTGCAGTTCAGCAAGCACCCTTTCCTTGCTCCTGAACCTGTACTGCTGCCCGAACATGCCTGTTACAGAGCAGAAACTGCAATCATACGGACAACCGCGCGAGGTCATTATTGGTGTTACAGACATCCTGCTTAAGCCATCCTCAAGCCCCTTTACTATGGCATAATCAGGTGTCGGGATATTGTCCATATCCTTGCAGTACGATACACCCTTGTTATGCACAACCCTGCCATCTTTCTTAAAAGTAAGTCCCGGTATAGCCTCAAAACCGCTGCCTCTTTCCAATGCCTTTATGAAATCAAGGATTATCTCGTCAGCCTCACCCCTTATAACATAATCGCAGTTCTCAATTGCCTCATCAGGGAGAAATGTAACATGCGGTCCTCCGATGAAAACAGGTATGCCAGATTTCCTTACAAGCCGTGCTATTTCATAAGCACGGGGGGATGTGGAAGTAATGGTAGAGATGCCGACAGCGTCAGCCTGAAGGACATCCCTGATGTCTATATCTTCAATCGCCTCAACATAACTCTTTACATCATACCCGTTCTCTTTCAACGTTGTCCCGAGAAGGACTGTGCCGAGCCTTGGCATCGGCATCTTTGTGAATATATGGAAGTCAGGCGGTTTTGGCTCTATAAAAACAATCTTTTTCATCTGTCATCTCCTCTTCTACATCACGATTTATACCGCTAAAGTGGTAAGTATACTACACAACTTGTTTTTTATAGTCAAGGATAAAGAAGTTCTTTATAAATTATGTTTAACATGATAATATTTGGCAGGTTATTGAAAAATGTGAAGGATTTTCAGGCATGTATATAGGACAGGACAATCCAAGGGAGTTTAAAAACGTGTTGTACGCGGCAGCATGGTTTGTGACGTTTGTCTTCTTCATACTCCTCATAAGGATATGGTACCTGCAGGTATTCAAGGGAAAGGACTTCAGGGAACTTGCTGAAAGCAACAGCATCAGACTTGTCAGAACAATAGCGCCCCGGGGGATTATCTTTGATACCAATGGAAAGATGCTTGTTGAGAACAGACCTTCTTTTGACATATCCATAATACCTGATGATGTAAAGGATTTGGGAAAGGTTAAACAGACTATCCATGCCATCACAGGTATTACACCCGAAGATATAGATGAAAAACTCAAGGCAGCGAAAAAACAGCCTGCATTCCAGCCAGTCAAGATAAAAGAGGACATTTCATGGGAGGAGGTCGCAAAGACAGAGATAGCAAAGATAGATATGCCCGGCGTAATTCTTGAGATAGAGCCGAAGAGGAGATATATCTTCGGCGACCTGATAACACACCTCATAGGGTACCTAAGTGAAATAGCCGAAGGACAATTGAAGACACTTAAAAAGGCAAATTACAGGGCAGGGGATTATATAGGCAAATACGGCGTTGAATCTGGTTTTGAGGAACACCTCAGGGGGATAAACGGCGGCAGGCAGATTGAAGTGGACGCACTGGGACGGGAAGTTGAACTCCTCAGGAAAATAAACCCTATACAGGGCAATAATATATATCTCACAATCGACCTTGACACACAGATAGCAGCAAGGGTTGCAATGGCTAATAAGGTGGGCTCAGTTGTGGCGATAGATCCAAATAACGGCAGGGTACTCGCATTTGTAAGCCTCCCTTCCTTTGACCCGAACATATTTTCAAAAGGGGTCTCAAGGGAAACATGGACAGAACTTGTAGCAAACCCTTTCCGTACCCTTGAAAACAAGCCTGTTCAGGGACAATATCCGCCTGCGTCAACATTCAAACTTATTACAGCAGCCGCTGCCCTTGAAGAAGGCATTATAAAACCTTCAACAAAGATATATGCTGGTGAAACTTTCAGGTTCGGGAACAGAGATTTCAGGGACTGGAAACAAGGGGGGCACGGGATTATAGATATCCACAGGGCAATAGTGGAGTCATCAGATACATTCTTTTATCAGGTAGGATTGAAGGTAGGCGTAGACAGGCTCGCCTATTATGCAAAGGGCTTTGGACTGGGGCAGAAGACAGGGATACAACTGACAGACGAAAAACCAGGACTCGTGCCTTCGAGCAAGTGGAAGAAAGATGTATATAAAGTCCAGTGGTATGAAGGTGAGACCATCTCAGTATCTGTGGGACAGGGCTATATGCTCACCACGCCAATTCAGATGGCAAATGCATATGCTGCTATATCAAACGGCGGAAAGTTGTTTCAGCCGCAGATTGTTGACAGGGTAGAAGACCTGAGCGGCAATATCTCTATGAGTTTCAAACCAAAGGAAATAGGGAGGGTGCCTGTATCGGATAAGACACTTGATATACTTAAAAAAGCGCTCTACGGTGTTGTGCATGAAGATGGCGGGACAGGAAGGGGCTTAAGGATTGAAGGGATTCCAATTGCAGGCAAGACAGGAACAGCACAGGTCGTCAAATTAAAAGAGAATGCAAAGAGGCTTAAGCCTCATCAGGTAGCATACGAACAGCGCGACCATGCGTGGTTTGTAGGTTTCGCTCCTGCTGATGACCCTAATATAGTAGTGGCTGTGATGGTTGAACACGGCGGTTTCGGGTCAGAGGCAGCAGCCCCTGTTGCAAAAGAGGTAATAAAGGCATACCTGAAAGACAAACTATAGACTTTAAAGCAGACTAGAGACTAAAAAGTCTATAGTCTAAAGTCTGGAGTCTGAAGTTTATTATGATTGACAGACGGGTCTTTATACATTTTGACTGGATATTATTCGTGTCCGCAATGCTTCTTGCCATTATAGGTATAGCGAACCTCTATAGTGCAACTGCAGGTACAGGCTCGTCTCTTTATATAAAGCAGTCTTACTGGCTTATTATCGGTATTACCGCAATCGGTATCGCTGCACTGTTTAATTATTCACAAATTGAAAGGTTTGCATACTTTCTATACGGGATGTCCATAACACTCCTTGTTGCAGTAAACCTGTTCGGTAAAACAACAGCAGGGGCAAAGAGATGGCTTGATCTTGGTTTTGTATCTTTTCAGCCGTCTGAGTTTGCGAAAATAGCCCTTGTTGTGATGCTTGCAAAATATTTTAATGAGACCTCAATACCCCGGCAGGGGATGTCAATAAAAGATTTGATGCTGCCGGGATTCATTCTTATTGTCCCGTTTGTCCTTGTTGCAAAACAGCCTGACCTAGGCACAGCCCTTATCCTTTTACTGATATTTGTTTCAATAACATTATTTATGAAGGTGCGGTGGAAAACCATTGCTGGCATAGCCGCTGCAATTGTACCATTTATACCGTTCGCATGGCATTTCCTTAAGGACTATCAGAAGGCAAGACTCCTGAGTTTTATTGACCCCAAACTTGACCCTCTTGGAACAGGGTACCACCTTGCTCAGTCAAAGATAGCAATAGGGTCAGGTGGATTTGTGGGCAAAGGTTTTGTCATGGGAACACAGGGACAGTTGAAATTCCTCCCTGAACACCATACAGATTTTATATTCTCGGTCCTGGCAGAGGAATGGGGTTTTATAGGCAGTGTTGTTGTGATTGTACTATTTTTGATAATAATAATGTGGGGGCTCCACATAGCCCAGCATTCAAAGGACAGGTTCGGCACTATCCTTGCCTTCGGGGTGTCTGCACTGTTCTTCTGGCATGTTGCAATAAACATTGGGATGGTGATGGGTCTTTTGCCTGTTGTTGGTGTACCGCTCCCGTTCATGAGTTACGGAGGTTCTTTCTTACTGACATCAATGGTAGGTATCGGGGTACTTATAAATGTTAGTATGAGAAGGTTTATGTTTTGATAGTTGATAAGGCATTTTTCAGCATCAATTAGCCACCCTGTTTCTATAAAACGGAAATCTTGCGCACAACTCTCTGACCTGTTCTTTTATTGAAGATAACTTTACCTCGTCATTCCTTTTCTTTATTGCCTCATCAATCAATTCTGCGATGACCTTCATCTCTTTTTCTTTCATTCCTTTCGTTGTCACAGCAGGTGTGCCTATCCTTATACCGCTTGTAACAAAAGGGCTCTTTGTCTCAAACGGGATTGTATTTTTATTAACTGTTATACCAGCCTTCACAAGTGCCTCTTCTGCCTCTTTGCCTGTTATATCTTTTATTGTAAGGTCAACAAGCATAAGGTGGTTGTCTGTTCCGCCTGATACAAGGTCATAGCCTCTTTTGATAAGTTCGTCTGCAAGTGTCTTTGCATTTGACACAATCTGTCTCTGATACTCTTTAAACCCCGGCTCAAGCGCCTCTTTGAAGGCGACTGCCTTTGCAGCAATCACATGCATTAATGGTCCACCCTGTATACCGGGGAATATCTCCTTGTCCATGACCTTTGCATAATCAGCACGGCACATTATCATGCCGCCCCTTGGTCCCCGCAGTGTCTTATGTGTTGTTGTTGTAACAAACTCTGAGTATGGGATTGGGCTTGGATGCAGCCCTGCAATTACAAGCCCTGCAATATGGGCAATGTCAACCATTATTACTGCACCTACCTCATCTGCTATGTCTCTGAATGTCTTGAAGTCTATAATACGCGGATATGCACTCGCCCCCACAACAATCATCTTTGGTTTGTGCTGTCTTGCCAGGTCTCTTGCCTGTTCGTAATCAATGCGGTGATTATCCTGCCTTACGCCATAGAACACAATATTGTAAAGTTGTCCTGAAAAATTTACAGGACTGCCATGTGTAAGATGCCCACCGTGAGAGAGATTCATGCCCATCACAGTATCACCCGGTTTAAGCACAGACATATAGACAGCC
>MGPS01000032.1:0-10455 GCA_001797495.1 Deltaproteobacteria bacterium GWC2_42_11 | reverse complement strand
TCCGCAATATCAACAAACTCGCACCCGCCGTAATATCTCTTTCCGGGGTAACCTTCGGCATATTTGTTTGTCATTACACTGCCAAGCGCCTCAAGCACAGCCTCACTTACGATATTCTCGGAGGCAATGAGTTCCAGTTTATACTCCTGCCTTTCGGTCTCCAGTCTTATTGATTCAAAAATGTCTGGGTCGAAACTTTTTAATATAGACACTCCAATTGCTCCTTATAAAAATTTAAAATTCAAAGAGAAAAATGCAAAAATGCAGTTTAAAATTCTAAAAATTTGTCCCTGAAACACCCTTCTGCGGCTGCTTGTCCTGCTGGCAAACCGTCTGGATGGGAGGCTTTTAGAGGCTACGGGTTTGCAAGCGGGGCAGGCAGCCGCAGATACTAACAAAATATCTTCATACCCCTTTGTGAACCAACGGCTCATGTGGGTTTCCCCCATTTTTTCTCTATCTCCCTTATTTTGTCCAGTCTTCTCTGGTGTCTGCCGCCTTCAAAATTTGCCTCAAGCCATACCCTTACCATCTCTCTGGCAAGTCCTTTGCCTGCAACCCTACCGCCTATGACAAGGATATTTGCATCGTTGTGTTCTTTAGCCATCCTCGCAGAATAAACATCATTTACAAGGGCAGCCCTTATATTTGGAAACTTGTTTGCCACAATAGACATCCCTATGCCCGTGCCGCATATAAGTATTCCCTTCTCAATCTTGCCGCTTGATACCATCTGCGCAGCAGGTATGCCGTAATCCGGGTAATCTACTGACTCATTCCCGTTGCTCCCCATATCAACGACTTTATACCCCTTTTCATTCAGGAATGCCTTTATGTCTTCTTTCAGTTCTACTCCTGTGTGGTCGCTGGCAATGACGATTCTTCCCAAAACTATCCCCTCCCCCCGTCAAACCTCTTAAATACCAGCGCTGCATTTGTGCCGCCAAAACCAAACGAGTTGGATATTGCAATGTTTACCTTCGCATCCCTCGCAGTGTTTGGCACATAATCCAGATCGCACTGCGGATCTGGGGTCTCATAATTTATAGTCGGCGGTATTATCCTGTGGTATATTGATAGGGTTGTAAATACTGCCTCAACCCCACCAGCTGCCCCCAACAGGTGTCCTGTCATTGATTTCGTAGAACTTATTGCAAGTCTCTTTGTATGGTCACCGAAAACCTTTTTCACAGCCATTGTCTCATAAAGGTCATTGTAATATGTTGATGTGCCGTGTGCGTTAATATAGTCAACCTCGTCAGTGTTTATGTGTGCTGATTTAACAGCAGCCTCTATGCATTTAGCAGCACCTTCACCGTTAGGTGACGGCGTTGTCATGTGAAAGGCATCAGAATTCATAGCATACCCTACAACTTCAGCATATATCCTTGCCCCCCTCTTTTTAGCCATTTCCATCTCTTCCAGTACAATGACGCCTGCACCCTCTGCAACAACAAAACCGTCCCTGTTTTTGTCAAATGGCCTGCTCGCCTTTGCAGGTTCATCGTTATTTGTTGAAAGCGCCTTCATCGCATGGAACCCTGCAATACACAGCGGGGTTATCGTAGATTCGGTACCTCCTGCAAACATCACATCAGCCTCACCGCTCTTAATAATCCTGTAGGCATCGCCTATTGAATGTGTACCTGTGGCACATGCAGTAACTGCACAACTGTTTGGCCCCTTTGCACCAAGACGTATGGAGACCTGTCCTGAAGCAAGGTTAATGAGGACCATCGGGATAAAGAACGGTGTTACCCTGTCAGGACCCTTTTCCATTAGCACGTTATGCCAGTGCTCTATGGCAGGAAGCCCGCCGATACCCGAGCCTATATATACCCCTGCCATCTCTGCGTTTTCGGAAGTCAACTCAAGCCCCGCATCCTTTTGCGCCATGATACTCGCTGCAAGGGCATACTGGATAAAGGTATCCATCTTCTTGACCTCTTTCTTTTCTATAAACTCCTCAGGGTTGAAATCAGGGACCTCCCCTGCTATCCTGATAGGGAAGTTTGAAATATCAAACTTCGTGATATTCCTTACCCCTGACCTTCCATGGACAGCAGCCCCCCATGCCTTGTCAACACCAGTGCCAAGAGGACTTACTATGCCTAATCCTGTAACTACAACCCTTCTTTCCAAGATATTACCCCTCACATCTTAAGACCCAAGACACTAGACTTAAGTCTCTAGTCTCTAGTCTCTAGTCTGTAGTCTAAGTTTTTGCCTTTTTGCTTATATAGTCTATTGAGTCCTGAACAGTCTTTATCTTCTCTGCATCCTCATCAGGTATCTCTATATTGAACTCCTCTTCAAACGCCATAACCATCTCCACTGTATCAAGTGAATCTGCCCCGAGGTCTTCTACAAAAGATGCCTTTGGGGACACATCTTCTTCACTTACACCCAACTGGTCAACGATAATCTTTTTAACCTTGCTTTCTACAGACATTTTCAACACCTCCTGTTTAAGTTTTCGTTACAATATAATAACCTTAATATATTTGTCAAATTGTCAAACTGCCACAAAGGGGCATGAGAATCTTGTTGCTGCCTGTCCCGCTGGCAAACCGTTTGAGTGGGAGGCTTTTAGAGGCTACGGGTTTGCAGGCAGGACAGGCAGCAACAGCAAAAAGATATTTTCAGATGAAGTCTTATAGATTACATATACATCCCGCCGTTTACATTTATCACCTGCCCTGTTATATAACCGCTCCCGCTCCCTGCAAGGAACAGGACTGCATCTGCAACATCTTCCGGTGTGCCAAGTCTCCCCATCGGTATCTGCCTTGCGAGTTCTTCTCTTACCTTTTCAGGTAGTGCCTGCGTCATCGCCGTTTCTATAAAACCGGGTGCAACTGCATTGCAGGTTATATTTCTGCCGGCAAACTCCCTTGCCACTGTCTTTGTAAAACCAATAACACCTGCCTTGCTCGCCGAATAATTTGCCTGCCCGGCATTCCCCATCTCGCCGACAATTGATGCAATATTGATTATCCGCCCCTCACGTTGTTTTGACATATGCTTAACCGCTGCCTTTGTGCAGTTAAATACACCTTTGAGGTTCACTGCAAGGACTGCATCCCAGTCATCTTCCTTCATCCTGAGAAGCAGGCTGTCCCTTGTAATCCCTGCGTTATTTATCAGGATATGGACTATCCCGAATCTTTTTACCCCCTCTTCTATCATTGCATCTGCCTCAGCACACACAGCGACATTTGCCTTTATTGCAAGAGACTCTCTCCCAAGATCAGATATCTCCTTTTTAGTCTCATTAAGTTTCTCAATGTTTAAATCAGATACCACAACATTACATCCGTTTGCTGCGAGTTTTAAAGCAATTGTCTTGCCAATACCCTGTGCAGCGCCTGTAACTACAGCGACCTTGTCTTTAAGTTCCATTAAACACCTCCTTAAAGCCGTTATGCGTGTGCGTTATACGTGATGCGGAATAAAGCTGTTATACGTGTACGTGATGCGTTATGCGTATTAGAAGCCGTTATGCGTGAGCGTGAAAAACTTAAAACACGTATAACGCACACGCATCACGGCATTTATATACATCCTCTGGTTTTTCTATATTAAATGTCTGAATACTGCTAGTAGTCCTCTTTACAAGACCTGTCAGAACCTTTCCGGGCCCTATTTCCAGCATATTTGTTACTCCAAGTTCTTTCATTTTTAAAACAGATTCAACCCATCTGACAGGGCTGTATAGTTGCCTGACAAGGAGTTCTTTTACTCTGTCAGAAGATGTTATTGGCTCTGCCTCTACATTTGTTATAACTGGGATGCCAAGATGCTTAAATCCTATTTTCTTAAGTTCCTGTTCCAGTTTGTTTGCAGCAGTATCCATTAAGGGTGAATGAGAAGGAACACTAACCGGAAGCGGTATCACCCTTTTGGCGCCACGCTCTTTTGCAATAACCGATGCCTTCTCAACAGCCTCCCTGTCCCCTGAAATAACTGTCTGTTCCGGACTGTTAAAATTTGCAGCAACAACAACTTTACTGCCGTTAGATACCTCTTTACAGATAATATCCACAATATCACCTCTTATACCAAGGACTGCAGCCATTGCGCCCACACCTTGTGGCACAGACTCCTGCATAAATTTACCCCTGAGATGGACTATCCTCACCGCATCTCTGAATGACATGGACCCTGACACAACAAGTGCCGTATATTCACCAAGGCTGTGCCCTGCGAGGTATGACGGCACAATATTGCACCCGGCGGCGGCAGTTAAAACCCTCCATGCTGCAATACTTGTTACCAGTATCGCAGGTTGTGTATTCTCTGTCAGGTTGAGTTCTGATTCAGGTCCTTCAAAGCAGAGTTTTGCAATGTCCCTGCCAAGCACATCGCCTGCTTCTTCAAATGTCTCTTTCGCTGCCTTAAAACCATCCCATAGTTCCTTTCCCATGCCGACATACTGCGAACCCTGCCCCGGAAATACAAACGCGATTTTCGAGTCTTGAGTTTCGAGTTTTGAGTTAAAACTCATCTCACCACCTCACCACTGCTGACGCCCATGTAAGCCCACCGCCAAAAGCGGCCATCAGCAGTATATCCCCGCTTTTTAACCTCCCGCTGTGAGCAAGTTCATCCAGCGCAATAGGTATAGAGCCTGCAGAGGTATTGCCGTACCTGTCAACATTTATATAGACCTTTTCAGCAGAGATACCCGTCTTTTCTGCTGTTGCATTGATTATCCGTATATTCGCCTGATGCGGTATCAGGAATGTCACATCAGCCGGTTTAAGGTCATTGTGCTCAAGTGCCTCCTGACACGTCTCCCCCATTGCCTGAACTGCGAGTTTGAACACCTTATTCCCCTCCATCTTAAGATAAGGCTCGTCATGCTTATGTGAATGTACCCGTGAATGGGTTTTAAACGGGCTTGAATAGATGTTTGAAGGTGTATAAAGAAGTCTCCAGTGGTCTCCGTTTGAGTGGAGATGACTTGAAAGTAAACCCCTGTTGCCCCTTTCAGCGGAAAGCACCACTGCCCCTGCACCATCTCCGAACAGGACGCATGTGTTTCTGTCATTCCAGTCTATAATCCTTGAAAAGACATCAACACCTGCTACCAGAACCTTCTTTGCTGCACCGTTTTTTATATACTTGTCTGCAATATCAAGTCCGTACAAAAACCCCGAACACGCAGCAGAGATATCAAATGCAGGGATGTTTTTTTTAATGCCAAGCCGGGACTGCACAAAACATGCAGTTGAAGGGAATACCATGTCAGATGTGACAGTTGCAACTATAATGAGGTCTATTTCATCCGCTGATAAAGAGGCAGACTCAACAGCCTTTTTTGCTGCCTTTACTGCGATATCTGTCGCAGATTCTTCATCTGCAATATGCCTTTCTTTGATGCCTGTCCGTGTTGCAATCCATTCATCGCTGGTTTTCACCATCTTTTCAAGGTCATGGTTAGACAATATGCGGGGCGGGACATACGCCCCTGTACCTATTACCCTTGACCTTATCATTCAGCCCGCTGCCTCTTTATCAGCAATATCAGGCGCCTTTTTTACAACCACACCCCTGATATCCTCATATCTGGCAAGTTCCTCCATCAGGTGGAGATTCACCCTGCTCTTGGAATACTCGGCAGCACGCAGAACAGCATTCTTTATCGCCTTTGCAGTGGATGCACCGTGGCTTATTATACATATACCGTCTATGCCAAGGAGCGGTGCACCGCCATATTCCGAATAATCAAGTTTTTTCTTCATATTGTTTATTGCATGACTGCCAAGCATATATCCCATCTTTGCAAAAAAACTCTGTGATACCTCTTTTTTAAGGATTGCAGCAAGCGCCTCTGCAAGACCTTCTGCGAGTTTAAGGACCACATTGCCTACAAAACCATCGCATACAACAACATCTGCATCTCCGTAAAATATATCCCTCCCCTCTACATAACCCATATAATTCAGCGGGAGTTTCTTTAATATCGCATGTGTTCCACGGGTCAGTTCATTACCTTTACCCTCTTCCTCTCCGTTTGATAGAAGGGTAATTCTTGGACTGTCTTTCTTAAGCACATATTTTGCGTAGACATTACCCATGAGTGCAAACTGGACAAGATGTGTCGGCTTGCAGTCAACATTACTGCCTACATCAAGGACAACAGCAGGCTCTCTCATGGTAGGGAGTGTGGCAGCAATTGCAGCGCGGTCAACGCCCTTCAAGTTTCTTAAAGTAAACATGCCTGCAGCCATTGCAGCGCCTGAATTACCTGCACTGACAACAGCGCCTGCCTCGCCGCTTTTCACCAGGTCAAAACAGACCTTTATTGAGGAATCCTTTTTTCTCCTTATAGCCTGTGCAGGGGATTCATCCATACCCACAACTTCAGATGCATGCTTTATTGAAACTGGAAGGTTCTGCCAGTTATGCCTGTTAAGTTCATCCTCTAACCTTGCCCTGTTGCCGACAAGGATTACAGGGATGCCGAGTTCGGCAGCAGCCATAACAGCGCCCTCTACGACAACCGAAGGGGCATAGTCTCCGCCCATGGCATCTACTGCTATCTTCATATTTTTATAGGGTCAGGGGTCAAAAATACAGGGGCACCCCGATTAGCGGGGTCATGGGGCAGTTGCCCCCCTATCTTCCTGCCTTCTTATTCCCCGCCTCCTGTCTTTATTACCTCTCTACCCCTGTATGTCCCGCAATTCGGGCATACATGGTGGGGTAATTTATGCTCACCGCACTGAGGGCAGATAGAATCAGCAGGTCTGGTAAGTGCATCGTGAGTCCGCCTCTTATTTCTCCTTGTTCTGGAGTGTCTCTTCTTTGGATTCGGCATATTTTCATCTCCTTATATAATAATTATTAAATATTTAGTCAGCCTTTTCAGCCTTGAACTCCTTTAACTTCATTAACCTTGAATCAGTGTGCACCTCTTCAGGACAACTGCACTTCTCCTTATTCAGGTCTGCCCCGCACTTCGGGCACAACCCTCTGCATAGAGGCTTGCACAGCGGCTGTATCGGCAGTTCAAGCAAAATATGCTCCCTTAAAATCTCTGTAATGTCCAGTTCTTCGCCTGCATAGTAACTTACATCGAGGTCTTCTTCATGGAGTTCCTTTTCCTTCTCCTCCTCCTTAACAGCCTTTAAAAGCACAAGGTTTATATCAGAGTGTATATGGCTTTTGAATTCAGCAAGACACCTCGCACATCTCATTTTAGCATCTGCATCAAGGTTGCCGGTTACAAAAATATCACTGTCTGACTTTTTAATAACAAGATGGGCGTCAACAGGTGAGGTTAAAAACACATCCGTACCACTTCCGTCAGCAGGCGATGATACATTCAACCCTTCTATATCCTCCGCCATATCAAGGCTGATACCGTCCGCATCTATATCACCTATATTTACCTTCATAACTATGCAATTAAAAAGGTTTTAAAGTATATAGAATTATTTCAACTTTTGTCAAGAAAATTCGGCTCGCTAGTGGCGGTGTTCAACGATGGAAAAAGATGGAAAAACCTTGACTTTGACAAAAGATAGGTGTTATTTTCTATAATATTTTTAGTCAATCCATATCTTACATGAGGTGGGAATGAAGAAAATACTCCTTGCAGACGATAGCGTAACAATCCAGAAGGTAGTATCGCTAATACTTGCAAACACTGATTTTGAACTCGTTTCCGTAGGTAACGGCGATGCGGCAATCTCTAAGATAGATGAGATAAAACCCGACCTGATAATGGCTGATACAGTAATGCCGGGCAAAAACGGGTATGAAGTCTGCGAGCATATTAAGAATACACCTGCCCTGAAACATATCCCTGTACTCCTGCTTGCAGGAACATTTGAGCCTTTGAATGAAGAGGAGGCAAAGAGGGTTGGCATAGACGATTTTATTGTCAAGCCTTTTGAATCCCAGGAACTTATAAATAAGGCGACTGCCCTCCTTTCAAAGGTCACGCTAAACGTGAAGGCTGAAGAGGAAAAAGGAACTGTAAAAGAAATCCCGATTGAAGCGCCTGTCTTTATAGAGGAAACCAAAGAGGTACAGCCAGGCGGTGAATTTGAAATCAGTGATTTCCTCACCGTCGAAGAAGAAACAGCGAAACCTCAACCTGCAGATATTATGGAGACCTCTAAAGAGCCTGCCCTTGAACTTGGAAGCGAAGGTTTCTTTGACAATGCATTGCATGGAAAAGGGGGCGAGGAAACAGTTATGTTCAACAAGCCACTTGATATATCTGTAAAAAAAGATGAAGGGGAGTTTGAATTAGGTATTGAACCGGGTGAAGAGGTACAGCAAGCAAAAGAGCCTGTTAAAACAGAGGAACCATTTGAACTCCGGGCAGAGGAAATGGAGGAAATTAAACATGTTGAGGTAATCGAACCGCTGGAAGAGGTTATTTTAGAAGAGGCTGCTGCTGGCGGGGTTACAACCGCGGTTGAGGCTCTGCCAAAAGAAAAACTGGAAGAGATGGTAAGCGCCGTTTCAAAAGAGGTAATTGAAAAGATAGCATGGGAGGTCATCCCTGAAATTGCTGAAAAACTTTTAAGAGAGGAGATAGAAAAGATTAAAGAGATAATTTTAAAGACAGTTAAGGGTTAAGTAGCGCTTAAAATATTATTATTGGCAATTTTGTTAAAATGGGGATTATATTTAATCCCCTTTTTTATATCTATGGGTAAGAATTTCTTGTAATTACAGACCCGTAGCCGCAGGCTTTAGCCTGCGTAAAAATATCGCAAACTAAAGTTTGCGGCTACAAGAGACTCTATGGACAAAAAAGAACTGGATAAAGTTTATAACCCTAAAACGGTTGAAGACAAATGGTTGAAATCCTGGCTTGACAGGAACCTGTTTTTTGCGGATGTCAGTTCTGAGAAACCGCGGTTCTCAAT
This sequence comes from Deltaproteobacteria bacterium GWC2_42_11, assembly GCA_001797495.1. Taxonomy (GTDB): domain Bacteria; phylum Desulfobacterota; class GWC2-55-46; order UBA9637; family GWC2-42-11; genus GWC2-42-11. Next base: position 1,561 of record MGPS01000032.1, on the reverse strand, counting down.
GGTCATACCACCCCCGAATATAACAGGTTCACTCCACATCGGGCATGCACTCAACAACACACTTCAGGACATACTTGCAAGGTATAAAAGGATGAAGGGGTTTAATGTCCTCTGGCTCCCCGGCACAGACCATGCTGGCATCGCAACCCAGAATGTTGTTGAAAGACAACTTGCAGCCGAAGGTTTAGACCGCCATAAAATAGGAAGAGAAAAGTTTATTGAACGAGTCTGGAAGTGGAAAGAGGAATCAGGTGGGATAATAGTAAACCAGTTAAAGAAACTAGGCGCTTCATGCGACTGGTCACGCTTAAGATTTACAATGGATGAAGGGCTTTCAAGGGCTGTCAAAGAGGTGTTTGTAAGATTATACAATGAAGGGCTCATATACCGCGGGGATTACATAATAAACTGGTGTCCGAGATGCCATACAGCGCTCTCTGATTTAGAGGTTGAAACAGAAGAGACAGACGGAAATCTTTATTACATTAAATATCCTTTAAAGGATGGCAAAAAGACAATAACAGTTGCAACAACAAGGCCTGAGACAATGCTTGGCGATACTGCTGTTGCTGTAAATTCAGAGGATAATAGATATAAAAATCTGATTGGCAAAACACTCATCCTGCCTTTGATAGAAAGAGAAATCCCGATTATTGCTGATTCAACTGTTGACATGGAATTTGGAACAGGCGCTGTAAAGATTACGCCGAGCCATGATTTTAATGACTTTGAAACCGCAAGGAGACACAACCTCCGGTATCTCAAGGTTATGGATTTAGAAGGCAGGATGAGCGAGAATGCAGGCAGGTATAAAGGCATGGACAGGTTTGCCTGCAGAAAAAAGGTTGTTGAAGATTTAAAGGAATTAAACTTACTAAATAGGATTGAAAAATACAAAATCAATCTTGGCCGCTGCTACAGGTGTAAAACAGTTGTTGAACCAACAGAATCAAAACAGTGGTTTGTAAGGATAAAACCCATTGCAGAGCCTGCAATAAAGGCTGTAGAGGACGGCAGGACAAGGTTCATACCAAAAAACTGGGACAATACATACTTTGACTGGATGAGAAATATCCGTGACTGGTGCATATCACGGCAGATATGGTGGGGACACAGGATACCTGCATGGTACTGCGAACAGTGCGATCATATAACAGTCTCTGTCAATGAGCCTGAACTCTGCAGCGGCTGCGGAAGCCCGTCAATCCAGCAGGAGACCGATGTTCTTGACACATGGTTTTCATCAGCGCTCTGGTCATTTTCAACACTGGGCTGGCCCGGGGACACAGAGGAACTTAAGACCTTCTATCCAACATCAACACTTGTAACAAGTTTTGATATTATATTTTTCTGGGTTGCAAGGATGATGATGATGGGGCTGAAATTCATGGGTGATGTGCCGTTCAGGGATGTGTATATCCACGCACTCGTCAGGGATGCTGAAGGACAGAAGATGAGCAAATCAAAAGGCAATGTAATAGACCCTCTTATTATGATGGAAAAGTACGGCACAGACGCATTCAGGTTTACTTTGGCTTCCATGGCTGCACAGGGAAGGGAT
>MGPS01000031.1:21399-26363 GCA_001797495.1 Deltaproteobacteria bacterium GWC2_42_11 | reverse complement strand
AAATACCGATTTTGTTTATCAAAAATATAACATGGAAGATAAAGTTTTTGGTGTGTTGTTAACCTCAAGCGCTCTGTTATCTGTCCGTTACGGGCAGTTCTTAATAAATGGTCTATTTCTACTTTCCCTATATCCTTGTTTTTAAGTCACTTATTTTTTTATCAAGCTTGAGTTTATAAAATTCAGAGCCTACATGTAACAGGTCACACATTATATGGAGACCGTAATAAAGAGCTACATGGCTCCATAAAATTGATGTTTTAGTCCTATCGAAGGTTATAGTAAAGGCAGATGGTAATGGCATGTATTCTATAAGATCGGTGACGTGAGCCGGCTCGCATGCCAAGCGATAGACTCTGTGATAATATGATTCCATTTTAGCCTCTTTAGCTAACTCCCATATTTGTTTATTTTTATGCTTTTCCCACTCGTCTTCTATCCCTTTAGTTAACTCTTTAAACTCTGATTCCCAGTCTTGGAGATAACTTTTCTGGTCAGGATAGTCTGGATTATTTTTAAAAAATTTAACCTTTTCATTACATGCCTTTGCACGGACAATTCTTGCTTTCTTATTATCTCCCCTTTCTTCTCCCACCCAATAAAGGTAGATGAAGCTTTCTACAAGAGTCTTCAAGTGGTGAATTGCCTCTGCCCTTTCTCTTTTTGCATCTTCAACTAAAGATTCAAAAGCATGATACATTTTTAGAGCTAACCCAATAAGTACACGTTCTTGATGATTCAGCTTTTGGTGACGAGTTTGAAGTTGGGACGAGATTTCTTTTACAAAATATTCAGCGAGGGAGCATACCTCTGCAGCAAGTTTCAAATAGTTCTGTAATTTCTTCTTTTCCGACACCTCACAATCTCCTTTATAAAAAATGAAACTATTTTCTATCCTTTTAGCAGTAATGATGAGTCAAGGTTTGGTATAATTGCCTTTTAGCGTTCCCTTTTTTCTATAATTAAATCAGGTGCATAGGGATCGGGCAAATCCCATCCGATTAATTTGCCATTTGAAAAAATAAGATAGTGTGCTTCGCTTGATCCTACAGGAAAAAGTGAAACAAGTCCAAAAGTTAAAATGCTACCTGTTCTATAAGAATCTTTATCTGATTCTCCAGTCTGATAATATATCCATACTTCTCTGACATCATACTGAGTTTGTCTCATTGCTACTTTATCAGGGTCTCCGAGTTTTTCTCTCACTTCTTCTTTTGTCATTCCAACAGTAATGATGCCTTTGGTAGTAGCCTCATTGAAATTCGTCTTTTGGAAAGCTAAGCCTACACACCCGCTCAATAAAAGACAAAAAAGTATACCTAAAACTTTGGTGTAACCCATTTTTTTCCTTTCCCTGCCCGCAATGAGCAGATAACTTGTTTATATCCTCACTTGGTGCGGATATACTCCTGTTTTGGGGATGCTATCAGCACCTATTGCGGATATACCGCCTATGAATTACACTTAATCAGCGCTATGGGATAGACCGCCAGCCTGAACCTTCAAATCAGCGTTCTCTATCTCTTTTTCAAGGCTCAAAGGCACATCAACTGGCTTAACCCATCTCGCAACAACAGGCTTTGTATTTACAACATTTAGTTTGCTAAACAAAAGGGAAAACCTGTCCTCAAGTTCTTTGCCAATCCTGTCTCTTACAGATTCAGGCATATCCCAGATTTTTTTCTTAAACGGACCAAATCCCTTTTTCCTTGTCTTGTAGAAAAACTGCTCATCTGTTTCGCCTTCTTTTTTCTCGCCTGCGCATTTCTCGTTCAGATATTTATAAATCTCATCTTTTAAACCCTTTGGGAAATGCTTGCTGTCGTATGTCATGTTCTGAAAACCTGTTGCAAGGTGAACCTCTGATGCATGCCTCTCGACAAACATATGGAAGGCATCATCAGGAAGCGTTGATGCCCCGTGCTGGACAACGCCTGAAAGACCATAGGATTTTTTTGAAACCTTTGAGAGTTTTTCAATTGTGTCAAAGTCAACCTTGACCTTTGCTATGCTTCCGTCAGGCAAAACAACACCGCCGTGTGATGTCCCAGTCTGGACGCTGATTTTGCTTATGCCCTTCATGCTGTTGCCCATCCTTACAAGGGTTGAATTATAATTGTCCATAAAAACCTTAAGTTCCTCTTCTGTTGAGTTCTTTCCGCCGACCTCTCCGATTTCGCCGCCGACTGATATTGTTACACCGTCAGGCTCTATATCCCTTATATATTCTGTAAGTTCTGCCGCGGCCTCAAAATTCGGCCTCTGCTGTTCAATAATGGCAGGCTTGCTTAAATCAACAAGCGTGGATGAATCAATATCAATATTGTAAAAACCCGCATCAATTGCGCATTTCATCAGGTCTTTTAAACCATCAATCTCCTTCTGCCTGTTCGCTGCAAAATTCTTTGCGCTCATTTGAAAATGGTCGCCCTGAATAAATATCGGCCCCTGAAAACCCTCTTTTATTGCAGCCGCAATTACAACAGAGGAATATTCATAAGGCGACTGGTCAGTGTAATTCATCTCGCTCTTTGCAATCTCAAATATAACTGCGCCGACATTGTTTTTTAATGCAGACCTGAATATCGCCCTTCCAGTATCATATGTAAGACCCCTGACATTTATAGCAGGGACACTGAAGCCTGAGACCTCGCCCCTGCCCATTGCCTCATAGAGCCCTTGAATTGACGCTGGCTTTGTATTCAGCGCTGCGCCGCATAATTTTATAAGGTATCTGCAATTGCCTTTGATTTCTTTATTTTTGCTGAAGACAGCGTTATAGACAAGGTCGTCTATTGCAGCCTGCCTCAATTTCTTTGCATCAATTACCTTGACCTTGCTGCCGCTAACCTCTGCGATACCTTTCAGAGAATTACGGATGTCATCAACATCTTTAAACTCCATAAAGCCTCCTTTTTTATAATGGATTTCTTTATTTTTACTTCAAGATGCTTTTTATGTCAATTGTTTTTGTCCTGACAATAATCAGGAATGGGATTAAAAATGGCTTTTAAGGATTTATAGGGTTAGCAAAAAATAATATGGCTGGCAAGCGTCAATTGTTTGACCTTATTCTATTACATCACATCAGATTCAGGGCAAGAAGTTTAATCTCAGTCATCTCGTCAATAGCATACCTTATACCCTCCCTCCCACAGCCTGAAAGTTTAACGCCGCCGTAAGGCATGTGGTCAATGCGATATGTTGGTATGTCATTTACTATTACCCCTCCCACTTCAAGTTCGTTATAGGCAAGGAATATATTTTTTACATCATTGGTAAATATTCCTGCCTGCAAGCCGTATTTTGAATCATTTATGGATTTGACTGCCTCTGTAAAGTCCTCGTATCTGGAAACAGTAACAACAGGCGCAAATACCTCTTCTGAACAAACCTTCATTGACGGTTTAACATCTGTCAGTACAGTGGGCTCAAAAAATGGATTACTCCCTTCCCCGCCAGTCAACACCTTTGCACCATCCCTTACAGCCTCTTTCACCCATTCTTCTGTCCTTTTAATAGCATCATTGTCTATCATTGGACCAATGTCTGTACCTTCATCAAGGGGGTCTCCTGTCTTTAAACCCTTTACATTTGCTATAAACTTTTCAATAAAGTTTTTATAGACATCCTTATGGACATATATCCTCTGCACAGATATACATATCTGTCCTGCAAAGGAAAAAGCGCCTGTTGTGCAGCGTCTTGACGCAAGGTCAATATCCGTATCCTTGTGTATAATAACCCCTGCATTGCCGCCAAGTTCAAGCGTAACCTTCTTCATGCCTGCCTTGTTTTTAAGCCTTAAACCAACTTGAGCGCTGCCTGTGAATGTGAATTTCTTTATCCTCTCATCTAAAACAAGTCTTTCAGCCGCTTTTCCTGAACAGGGGATTATATTTAAACCGCCGGGCGGAAAGCCTGCGTCAGTAACAATCTCACCGAGCATTATTGCTGTTATGGGTGTCTTTGATGCAGGCTTTAATATAATTGTATTTCCTGATGCGATTGCAGGTGCAACCTTGTGGCATACAAGGTTTAAGGGGAAATTGAAAGGCGTTACACCAAGTATCGGTCCTATTGGGAAACGTCTCACTATGCCAAGCCTGTTTTCAGACCCTGACATCAAATCAAGCGGGATGACTTCACCGTTAACCCTTTTTGCCTCTTCCTTTGCTATCTCAAATGTATTCATGGCACGGCTTACCTCAATCCTTGAGTCTTTTATAGGTTTGCCTGCCTCAACCGTTATTATCCTTGCAATCTCTTCTGCCCTTGACTTAATGCCGTCTGCTATCTTTCCTAATATCTCCGCCCTCTTATAAACCGGGAGTTTCCTTGTAACCTCAAATGCCTTTTGTGATGAGACAACCGCTTCTTCAAGGGCATCTTCAAGCGCGGCATTAACAACCCCGACAGTTTCATTGTTATATGGATTCTTTACCTCTATCTTTTTAGAAGATTCCAGCCATCTGCCATCTATAAGAAATCTGTATTCCTTCATATCAATCACCCCCTATATGTTTACAGCGAAGATTATAATATATGCAAAAACAAAGGTAAAATGAAAAACACAATCACTTGCTTCCCACGTTGCCTTTATTGTATATAATAGGCAATGACAAGTAATAAAATAAAAAACTTTGCAGAAATAGACAAGAAATATATCTGGCACCCGTTTACACAGATGAGGGAATGGAAGAAAGGCATCCCTCTGATTATTGAAAAGGGCAAAGGGAATTATCTGATAGATACCAATAACAGAAAATATCTGGACGGCGTTTCATCCCTCTGGGTGAATGTCCACGGGCACAGAAAAAAAGAGATAGATAATGCAATAAAAAAACAGATTGATAAAATCAGCCATTCAACACTTCTTGGACTCGGGAATGTGCCTTCCATTGAATTGGCAGAAAAACTTGTGAAGATTGCGCCAAAGGGTTTAACAAAGGTCTTTTATTCAG